>JAZONB010000069.1:0-5679 GCA_045654305.1 Acutalibacteraceae bacterium
ATTATTCCAACAAAGCTCTGCCAATTCTTCGGCGGTATTGGGAAGTGCTACCTCTTCAGGCTCACCGTAGAAAGAGGGAATAGGGTTACCGTCACATTTATAGGTGTGAATAAAATGACCAATTCCGTTTTCAGGTACATAATTGTAGAAGAAACGGTTGCATGCTTCAGCTCTGCCGTTTGCACTCTTTAATATAGAGAGCTTGTATGTGAACTTATTAACCTTGAAACCATAATACAAAATGCCCGAAATACGAGGTGTAAAATTAGGAGCGTCAGGCTCAAATTCTCTTGTGTAAAGGGCATCCTCAAAGGTTTGACCCTCTTTAAGAAAATCAAAAATCGTATTTGTCTGGTCGCCGTTGGTAATAATGTCGGTATCACAGAGCTTTAAATATGGATTGTATATAATGAGTGATGGGTCAGAAAGCTTGCTTTCATCAAAAGCCTTTGTTCTCATACCGCCGTCAAAACGTTCGAAAATTCTGTTACGGCTGTTTTCGCTTCTGCCCATTATAAAGTAGGCTATCATTGCGTTTTTACCATCAGCCGATTTTCCGATAATAATACCTCTGCCGGGGTAACTGTTTTCACTTAATAATGTTTTTAAATCATATAAAGCCATATAACTCACCTTTATTTTTTTATTTCTTCACAAACCTTTTGGAGCGAAAGAGGTAAAATTTTCCATTCAGCCTCTTCCATTACTCTTCTTTGTAGGATTTCGGGGGTGTCACCCTCTTTGATTTCTACAGCCTTTTGCATTATGATTTTTCCGCCATCGGGAATTTCGTTAACGAAATGTACCGTAGCTCCTGTTACCTTAACACCGTATTCCAAAGCCGCTTCGTGTACTTTCAGTCCGTAAAAACCTTTGCCACAAAAAGAGGGAATGAGCGAGGGGTGTACATTTATAATCCTATCAGCAAAATGTGAAGTGAAATTTTCACTTAAAATACACATAAAGCCTGCAAGAACTATAATGTCGGTATTATTTTCTTCTAAAACCGAAATCAGTTCTGTTTCGAAACGACTGCCCAGCTCTTTTTTATTGCAAACGGCGGTTTTTATGCCTGCTTTTTTTGCCCTTTCTAATGCAAAAGCATCGGGGTTGTTGGAAACGACAAGCGAAATTTCACCGCTTGTTATAATCCCATTCTGCTGAGCATCAATTAAGGCTTGCAAATTAGTGCCGCCGCCCGAAACCAAAACGGAAATACGTGCCGACATTATAAAATCACCTTTTCGTCTGACTTAATGATTTCGCCTATCACATAAGCGTCCTCACCTTGTGCTTTAAGGATTTTGAGTGCTTTTTCAGCATCCTCTTTTGCTACGACAATGCTCATACCAACACCCATATTGAATGTGTTGAACATATCTCTTTCGCTGATGTTTCCGGTCTTTGCGATAAGGTCAAATATAGGAAGCACCTTAACGGCGTTTTTATCAATTTTAGCGCCGTAACCGTCAGGAATACTTCTCGGGATATTTTCGTAGAAACCACCGCCGGTTATATGAGAAATAGCGCTAACCTTTACATTATCCAAAAGTGCCATAACGGGCTTAACATAAATTTTGGTAGGGGCTAGCAATGTTTCGCCAAGTGACTTGCCGCCAAGCTCGTCGTATGTCTTGTTAAGGTCGCAATTTTCTACATCGAATACCTTACGAACAAGAGAGAATCCGTTAGAGTGAACACCGCTTGAAGCTAAAGCAATAACAACATCGCCCTCTTTCATAGTGGTGTTATCTAACATTTTAGGTTTGTCAACAATACCTACAGCAAATCCTGCAAGGTCGTAATCATCAATAGGCATCATTCCGGGATGCTCTGCGGTTTCACCGCCGATTAAAGCTGCTCCTGACTGAACACAACCCTCAGCGACACCGCTTACTATCTCGGCGATTTTTTCGGGAATATTCTTACCGCAAGCGATATAGTCAAGGAAGAATAAGGGTTTTGCTCCGCAGCAGATAATATCATTAACGCACATAGCAACAGCGTCAATACCGATGGTATCGTGTTTATCTAAAAGGATAGCTAATTTAACCTTGGTTCCGCAACCGTCAGTACCGCTTACTAAAACCGGCTCGGTCATACCCTTAATTGGTAGACCAAAGCAACCGCCGAAGCCGCCTACATCGTCAAGGCAACCCTCGTTTTTAGTTCTTGCAATATGTTTTTTCATAAGTTCCACGGCTTTGTAGCCTGCGGTAATATCAACGCCTGCTGCAGCGTAGCTTTCAGATTTTGAATTGTTATGCATAATTAAAATTCCTTTACTTTATTTTTGTTTTTAGCCTTTTCCGTTCCAACAGTAGGTGCAAAGCTTACTTTCATCAAGTCCGATAGCCTCAATCACACCCTTTAAGGACTGGAATTCAAGAGAAGCAAAATTAAACTTTTCGCAGATACATTTTCTCAAATTCTTACCACGCTCGGTAGAACCGTCACTGTATTCATCAAGATGTTTAAATCCTTCTTCACCCTCAAGCTCCATAATAACGCGTCTTGAAATTAGTTCCATATCATCGGTAGCACGTGAGAAGTTAAGGTATTTACATCCGTACATAATCGGTGGGCAAGCCGACCTCATATGAACTGATTTAGCTCCGTTCTGGTAGAGGAAATCAACTGTTCCTTTAAGCTGTGTGCCACGAACAATAGAGTCATCAACAAAAAGCAAATTTTTATCCTTGATAAGGTCGTGAACGGGAATCTGTTTCATTTTAGCAACTCGACTTCGTTCCTTTTGACTAACAGGAGTAAAGCTTCTTGCCCATGTTGGAGTGTATTTGATAAAAGCACGTGCGAAATGCTTTCCGCTTTCGTTTGAATATCCTATTGCGTGGGGCGTACCTGAGTCGGGAACGCCGCCAACATAGTCAATCTCATCAATCAGTCCTGCATACTTATCGTTCTTTGCCATTATGGCGCCATTGCGGTAACGCATAACCTCGACATTTACACCCTCGTAGGTAGAGTTCGGGTAACCAAAGTAACTCCAAAGGAAAGAACAAATCTTCATTTCCTTTTCGGCGGGTGCTAAAACTGTTAAACTGTCGGGTGTAAGCTCTACCACCTCACCGGGACCTAATTCCTTTTCTTCGTCATAGCCTACCTTGTTGATAGCAAATGACTCAAAGGAAACACAATATCCGTCATCGTTTTTACCGATTAAAACGGGAATTCTTCCTAAAAGGTCGCGGGCGGCAATTATATTGCCGTTGTCCCGCAAAATCAAAATAGAAGCAGAACCATCAATACTTTTTTGCGCGAAGCGAATACCCTCACTGAAACTGCTTTTTTGATTTATTAGGCAGGCTACTAATTCTGTAGAATTGATTTTACTGCCAGTCATAGTACTGAACTGACCGATATTATCTGTTAGGTATCGTTCTATGAGTTCTTCCGAGTTGTTTATTTTTCCTATTACACATATCGCATAGGTTCCGAGTTTCGAGCGAAACATAAGAGGTTGTGGGTCGAAATCACTTATGCAACCTATTGCGGAAGTGCCTTTCATTTCGCTGAAAACATTTTCAAACTTAGTCCTAAAAGGTGAATTCTGAATGTTGTGAATTTCACGCTGAAGACCGATTTCACTGTCAAAAGCGGCCATACCGCCTCTGCGAGTTCCTAAATGAGAATGGTAGTCAGTACCGAAAAAAACATCAGAAACAGCATCGTTTTTACTGACTACACCAAAAAATCCGCCCATTGTATATCTCCTTTAAAAATATCTCAAGGCCGGCACCTTTTAGGGCGTCAGCCTTTGAGAACTATAAAAAATATTTATGCAAAGAAAAGTTTGGAGAGCGTCATGGGGTCAATGTATTCTCCGTCTTTATAAACACGCATGTTACCCGAAGCAATCTCATCTATAAGCATTACTTCGCCCTCTGGATTGTAGCCAAACTCGAATTTGATGTCGTAAAGGTCAAGACCTTTTTCTTTCAAATCGTCAGCAACGATTTTGGTGATGTCCTGTGTCATCTTCTTCATATCGTCATATTGTTTTTCGGTCATAACGCCAAGGTCAACAAGTCCGTCCTTTGTAACAAGGGGGTCGCCTTTTTCATCGTTTTTAAAGGTCATCTCTACATAAGCAGGGAGGTCTGCGCCTTCTTCGATGTAATCGCTGTAGCGACGGAAGAAACTGCCTACTGCTTTGTAACGGCAGATAACCTCAAGACCTTTACCGAAAACCTTAGCAGGAAGAACTTCCATTGTGGTGGTATTAAGGTCAGCACTTACATAATGGGTTTTAATGCCTGCAGCATTGATTTTTTCAAAGAAATAAATAGACATACGAAGGTTAACGTCACCAACGCCGTCAATAGTAAGTCCAACAGTATTTTCGCCGGGGTCAAAAACGCCGTCTTTACCGGTGCAATCATCTTTAAATAAAAGCAGACAGTTGCCGTTTTCCAATTCGTAAACATTTTTTGTTTTGCCGGTGTAAATAAGTTTCTTTTCCATTATTATGACTCCTTAAAATTAATTGTTTATTATTAAAGCTGAGAAGCTATATTAGCGTCTTTATCAAGTACAGCTTTAGCGTCGGCTTTGCGTTTAGCATCAAGCTTGTCCGCTAAATCTTTATCTTCAATGCTCAGCATCTGTATGCAAAGTAAAGCTGCATTGGCGGCGCCGTTTACTGCTACGGTAGCAACCGGTATGCCGGTTGGCATCTGAACTGTGGAGAGTAATGCGTCTAATCCGCCGAGTCCACCCGAAACAATGGGTATTCCTACAACGGGTACTGTGGTATTTGCGGCAATAGCACCTGCTAAGTGAGCTGCCATTCCTGCGGCACAGATTATTGCACCGAAGCCGTTTTCTCTGGCGTTAAGGCTGAAATCTCTTGCCTCAACAGGTGTTCTGTGGGCAGAAAAGATATGAACCTCGTAAGGCACGCCAAAGCTTTTAAGAGTGTCAACTGCTTTGGAAACAACGGGCAAATCGCTGTCGCTTCCCATTACTATACCGATTTTTTTCATAACAAATCTCCTTTGAATTAAAAAAGGGCACACTTAACTACCGTAAAACGGTGCAAGTGAGCCCAGACGGTCGGCAAAAAAGTTCTTTGATTCATGTGGTGAGCTCCACTTATCCGTCAGTCACAAAGAACATTAAAATTACGAAAATTATTCTAACATATATTAAGGTTTTTGTCAACGGATTTAGCATATTTTTATTATATAATCATATTAGTTATTAAAGCTCGCGATTTTTTGTTTAAAATGCAAAAAATGTCGATAAAAAACGGTTAAAAATGCTTTTTACGTTATTGACTTTTATTGACTTTGGTGTATAATTGTAGGTAACATTTATTTTAGGAGGAAAAGGTAATGAACATCAAACCATTAGCTGATAATGTTGTTTTAAAGCCGGCTAAGGCTGAGGAAACTACTAAAAGCGGAATTGTGCTTACTTCAGCCGCTCAGGAAAAACCTCAGATTGCTGAGGTTGTAGCAGTAGGTCCGGGAGGCTTGGTTGACGGTAAAGAAACTGTTATGACCGTGAAAGTGGGCGACAAGGTAGTTGCTGCTAAATATTCGGGAACTGATATTAAAATAGACGGCGAGGAATATACTATCATCCGTCAGTCTGATATTTTGGCTATTGTGGAATAAGGAGACTGTGAATTATGGCTAAGAATATTATTTTTGG
>JAZONB010000070.1:0-2427 GCA_045654305.1 Acutalibacteraceae bacterium
AAATTCTTAAAAGCTTCATCACTCAACCGACTATCAAGGTCGGTTTTATTTATTACTATAAGACAAGTTTTACCTTTAAGATTTTCCAAAAGCTTTAAATCGTCACCATCAAGCTCATTTGAACAGTCAAAAACCGCTAAAATCAGCTGAGCGGTTTCAATTCGCTTTAAAGCTAAATCCACACCTATGCTTTCTATCGTGTCACCTGTTTCGTGGATTCCTGCTGTATCGGCAAGACGAAGAATAACATCCCCCACCTGTACCGTTTCCTCGATAACATCACGGGTAGTACCCGCAATATCGGTAACAATAGAACGGTCCGAGTGGCTTAGCATATTCATAAGCGAAGATTTGCCGACATTGGGTTTCCCGACAATCGCCGTTTCAATGCCCTCTCGCAAAATTCTGCCTAGGTCGTATTCCTTTAGCATATTTTCAAGGCTTTGTTTAGCACGAAGTAGCATTTCCCCAAAGCTTTCTCGGTCAAGCCCCTCTATATCCTCATCGGGGTAATCAGAAAAAACAGATATTGCCGCATCTGCCTTGGTTAAATCAAGGATAATCTTTTCTATTTTCTCGGCGGTTTTACCCAAATGCGCTCCACGGGAGAGTCTTAACTGGGCATCACTCTCGGCAGATATAAGTCCCATAATGCTTTCTGCCCTTGTTAAATCGGTCTTGCCGTTTAAAAATGCTCTTTTGGTAAATTCACCAGGCTCTGCCGCAAAGGCACCATTATCTAAAATAAGCCTTAGCGTCTGCCGTAAAATAATAGAGCCACCGTGCAAGGTTATCTCTACAGTGTCCTCACCCGTAAAGCTGTGGGGAGCTTTAAAAACTAAGGCTACGCCGTCATCGATAATATTGTCATTATCCTTAACCTGTCCGTAGGCGGCGGTGTAACCCTCAAGCTCACTTAAGCGCTTTCCCGAAAATGGGAAGAAAACCTTGTCGGCTATTTCTATCGCTTTGTCACCTGATATTCTGATAACACCCAAGGCACCCTGCCCCGAAGCCGTCGCTATTGCAGCTACCGTACGACCCGACATTTTTTCACTTCCCAACAAACTCAAATCTTTTAAAAACCTTACCGTCTCTCTCGACAGTTTCGTTCCACATAACGGCGGGTCTTACCCAAACCTTGCCGTCATTTTTCAAATCCTTATACACAACCATTTCTTCAAGGGTTTCCGAGTGCTTAGCTATTGCTACAACCTCGTACTCATTCCCCTTGAAATGGCGGTATTTCCCTAATTTAATATCCATTATTTCATAAACTCATACATGGCTCTGTGGCACATATAAATATCTAATTTTGCAGTGGTTTCAAAGGGAGCGTGCATTGAAAGAACAGGGACGCCCAAATCAACCACATCAATTCCCATATTGGCAATAAACTGTGCGACAGTACCGCCGCCGCCAAGGTCTACCTTTCCAAGCTCGCCGCCCTGCCATATAATATTATTTTCATCAAGCAACTTGCGGATATATGCCATATACTCAGCCGATGCGTCAGATGTGCCCGATTTGCCTCTCGCACCTGTATACTTGGTAACAACCACACCGTAGTTTAAACGGCTCGCATTTCTTTTTTCCATAACATCTTGGAAAGTTGGGTCTAACGCCGCATTAACATCGGCAGACAAACATTTAGAGTTTCTGATAGCAACAGTACCGTCACCACCCTGCATTTTTGCAAGGTCACCAATTACATAACGCAAAAAGTCTGATTCAAGACCCGTGTTACCCATAGAGCCAACCTCTTCCTTGTCAGCAAGGATGGTAACAGCAGTTTTCTTTGGGTTTTCAACATTCATAATAGCGGTCAAGGCAGGATATGCGCAAACCCTATCGTCCTGACCGTAAGCTCCCACCATTGAGCGGTCAAGACCGATATCGCACGCCTTAAATGCGGGTACGATTTCGAGCTCGGCAGAAAGGAAATCATCCTCTGTTATACCGTATTTTTCATTAAGAAGCTTTAAAATATTGAGTTTAACTAGCTCGCTACCCTTTTCATCTTTGAAAGGATGAGAGCCAACAAGAACATTTAATTCCTCGCCCTTAATTCCCTCATTGAGGGTGCGCTTGCTTTGTTCTTGAGCAAGATGCGGCAAAAGGTCGTTTATAACAAACTTTGGCTCGTCTGCCTCTTCCCCGATGCACACCTCTTTAACACTGCCGTCTTTAAGTGCAAAAACGCCGTGGAGGCTAAGAGGCACTGCAGTCCATTGATATTTTTTAATTCCGCCGTAATAATGGGTTTTAAAGAGTGCTAACTCAACCTCCTCATAAAGCGGGTTAGGCTTTAAATCAAGGCGTGGAGAATCAATATGCGCGGCAGAAATGTTAACGCCGTTTTCCACAGCATCACTGCCGATAACAGCCAAAGCCAACGCTTTTCCTCGGTTGTTTATATAAACCTTG
>JAZONB010000071.1:0-35072 GCA_045654305.1 Acutalibacteraceae bacterium
TATAATGCCATCTTTATTAATATCATAATTGATGTTGTAAATTTTATAAGTTTCTACTTTTTTAAGGGCTACAAGGTCGCGAATATCGATACCCTCAACACCGTCACCATCACCAAGTGTAGTCTCTGTCTCTGCAAAATATGTTGCATCATAAGCCAGATAAGCCGAGCCGGTTGGTAATTCGTTTGCATTAAAGGTAAAGCTGCTACCGGACAAATAGCTCCAATTGGTTGAAAAATCCTCAGGCAAAAGATTTTTTTGTTCGCCGTCGTCAGTCTCATACATAACCATATTGCTTATATAGAAATCACATGTACCCTTTCTTCCATAGAAACCAACATAATAATAATCATGTGTTTCATCCATATCGTACTCTCTGTTCAAGAAAGTAAACTCTATAGTATTACCATCAAGATTCTTATACGAGTAAACTTTATCGTTGAGAAGAAGTGTGCTTACATACTGCATTTTTTCCTTATTGTCACTTTTGTACTGATTACTGTAAACTCCGAACTGGACATTGTTATCAATGAGGTCTGCACCAGAAAAATTACCCTGCACAAATTTATAATCAAGACGAACGGTATAATTTGTATTGCTCTTTAAACTATTTTTATGAACTCTAACGCCGATTCTATCATTCAGATTAGTTTTTAAATGTAACATTTGCTTAACATCAAATAGACTTGAATCATAATTCAAATAAGAAGAACCGCTAGGTAATTTACTGTCTGTAAAGGACTGAAATTGACCGTAATTCCAATCGCTTGCGGTCGGGTATTCCGGCAATTTATTGGTCTTGTCTGCATCATCCGAGTTATACATAACCATATCTGCTACATAAAATTCAGGGGCTCCTTTAACATAGAAACCTATAAAGAAATTGTCCTGACATGCATTTAAATCATTGGATGTAATCTCAAAATTATACTCTACCGTAGTACTGTTAATATTGTTGTAGGTATATGTACCTAGACCGCTTCCGGGACACTTTACATACTGCATCTTTAACTGTGCAACCGAGTTGGTAGTATACTGATTGCTATAAACACTGAATACCGCCGCATCAGTTGCCACCTTATAATTCGGGTCAACAGAACTTGAAATACCATATGCCAATATGCCTTTTACAAACTTATATTCGAACTGTACTGTATAGTTGCCTGCCGTAATACTATTCTTATGCACCTTCATACCGATCTTTTGCGCTTCGCTATCACCACTTGCAAGTGTTCCAGGCTTTAAATGAAGCATCTGATCTTCGGATGGCCCAGCAATAGACAGAAACATCGTCGACTGTATTAAAGACAACGAAATGCAGGCAGCTAGTAATACAGCCAACATTTTCTTCAAGCTGAAATTCCTTATTTTTTTAAATAACATACCAAAACCTCTTTCCTGTAATAGTAAGCATTAAATATAGAATTCAATATTATTCCCATTTTTTTATACAATACCGTTGATACAAAGCTAAAACCGCACCTATCAGCACAAGAACTACAATGAAGTAAATCCAAAGCATTGCCGAGCTTGTATTAAAATTCTGCTCAACCATTTTGTCATATGCAATAGAAACCAAGTCGTTTTTAGTATCAACAAACAATTCAATCATTGTATATATAATTACAAGAGAAATTATATGTCTAAGAGATGGAACCGTTATTCGCCAAAATTCCTCCCACTTGTTAGCTCCTTCTATTTTAGATACTTCATAAAGTGATGGGGATATACTCTGCAAACCTGCCAAAAATAGAATTGTCTGCACACCGCAGTTCCAAATCAAATTAATAGTATTAGATAAAAGAAAAATAAGTATTGGACTTATTTCAGACGGAACATTCAATTGAGTAATTATGCTTGAATAATCAATTATTCCAACGCCCGCCTCATCAGAATTTAATAACGGCATCTGTACATATTCTGTATTAAGCTGAATCATTACAACCGAGTTCATAAATATTACCGGCAGAAAGAATATTGCCCTAAATATTGTTCTGCCTTTGAATTTTTGATTAAGCAATACTGCTAATATTAAACTCAACGCTATGATAAAAGGAAGTGAATAGAACATCATACCGATCGAATCTCTTAAGCTGTTAACATAGCCTGCGTCTTCAACTAATAGCTCTCTAAGTTTTGCTATACCAACATATTCAGTAGTTATTCTTCCCGGCTCAATAGTAACATCATTAAAGACGTATAGAATTGAATTGACAAGCGGGTAAACAAAGAATAATCCTAATCCTAAAAGCCAATGTATCACAAAAGTATATCCTGATCGATTGCGAACGGCTTCCAAACTTGAGATCTTACTCTTTTTCAAAATATACGCCTCCTATTTCATTTCAAACTTATACGCCTTCAGCTTACCAGCTGGAGAATCAACTTCTTTAGCAGTATGATTTACATAAACTGTAATACCATTGTTGTATTCAGTTTTGGTGACACCGCTGGATAAAGCTTCATAATCTACAATTTTGGCATCTGCAATTAATGAATAAATTTCATAATAGCCACTTTTACATAACATGCTATTAATTAATTTTTTGTTATCCTCATATACCATTCCATAAATTCTATAAGAATCAAGGTCGTCGGAAGCTGCCACATAATCGCCAATCAACGTAAAGCCTAAACCCATTCCGTAAGCCACCGCCTGAGCCAGACTTTTATCGAAATTCGAGCTAAGGTTAAATGCTTCAGTATACATATCCTTATATCCATGGAATACTATCTGATAAAAAGGTACTGCCTCATCGAAAACATCATATTGCCCATTTGTAACTGAAGTATCAAACAACAAATCCGCAACACAAGCGGCATATGCATTTGCCGAAGCAACTGCCGTCTTTACACCTTCAGCATTAAAGGTTTTAATAATATCTTGCACATCTTTTTCTATACCGCTTTTGGTATAATATTTTTTATCGGCGTTATCTGAAAAAGCAGAATATCCTAAACTTGATAAACTAACCGCACTGTTATTATACGATAAAGCCTTTTTTAGAGCTGTTTTACCTGCCTCTTGCAGTTTTAATCTTGAAACAACTGTATAACCGTTAGATTTATCCTGTATCTTTATAGGTGAAACGGGATAATGAACAATTCTTTTACCTATCGCCGTTGTTGCACTGTTTAAATTCTTTGAAAATCCTAAACTGGATTTCGAATAAAACACTATATCCGAATCAAAAAACAAATGTACACCTTGTTCTTTACAGTATTCCTGCAATGACTTAAGTTGTTTTTTGCCACCATATATAGATGGATATTTCTTACCACCTGCTATACTGCCAGCACTTACTCCTTTGTCGCCAAAACCTAAAAGTCTTACAGTTGGCAATATTCCGTTTTCAGCACTAAGTTCTTTTACGATTTCCTCAGTCTGTTTAAAAGTTGTCATTGCAACCGTTTTTTTGTTTGGTATACCTAAAATCGACTGAGTAACATTTGTGCCGCCAATTAATGTTACACTATACGGGGAGAATTTTTCAGTAGCTGCCGTAAGTCCGCCATTTTCTATTAAATACTCACGGTATTTCTTAGCCATACCGACGTAACTCGCATCATCCTCATATAAAGGATAATATGCAACCGCTAAAGTATGACCCGAAATTTCCTCTGCAACACTTGTTGTTAATGTCTTGTCATTCGACCCTTGCCTTGCAAAAAGAAACTCATCATATCCACGAACATATAAATTAACATATACATTAGAATAGCCCAATCGTGCATTCCCCGCCTGCGCTGCTATTTCAGCCGCACCGGCACCTTGCTCAACTATTCCCATAATCGCACTGTCACTGTTTACTGCACCGAAAACAGGTAACTTTATAGCCTCTTCATCGGTTAATTCTCTTGGTACTTGACGCGAAACGTCCGAACCGTAAACCTCTCCAACGTATTCTTTTGTACCATCCGCCGTTTCTGCCACATTCATAATTGCTCCGCTACCTGTCGGAACAAACAAATAAGCGCCTTCAGCATTATTCGCAGCACTGCACATAAAAGGTGCAACCGACACCGAGAGAAGTTTATAGGTTGTTCCGTTTTCAAGTATTTGCGAAGTATTTACTGATACATTTACCGATTCTTCCTTAAGGACATAGTCAACTGGAATAGCTATTTCATAAGTATCAAAAAAATAGGTCACACGAATTCCATTCTCGATCACTTTGCAAACTATACTTCCATTTTCAGGAATTTCAGAATAACTACGTATTGTATCAAATACACGAGTTTTTGTATTCACTATATTAATTAAAAGTCCACTATTAGCATTTGCGCTTGTACTTCCATCCAAATAAGCATCATAAAGAATGTCTGACCAGACTTTTCCCGTTTTTAACGACTTAAACAAAACAGCATTTGCTTCACTATCCCACAATAACTCATAATTTGCGTTTGTAGCAACAACCCTTGAGTCTAACTCAATGGCATTAATTTTCATATATTTTGCGTTAGCAGTATTATTGCCACAACCTGCAAATAACGAAACAATTAAACACAGTGTGATAAGAATAGTAACTGCACGTATAAAGCACTTTTTGCCACTATCGATTCGCATTACTAAACCTCCTAAGAAATACCGATAAAACTACCTATGAACGATTTCTTCATATACAGAAACTAAAAATGTCCACAACTGCTTTACGAGTATTACACCCATAAGAATTATAAATACAACCAAAATCATAAAGAATATAACAACTATTGTTGTAAGCAAGAATTTAAAGAAGTCATATTCGTGTATCTTCATCATTGCAATACAAAGCATAAATAATGTATAAATCAGCAAAGCAGTCTCAATTCCTGCAACAAGACCTGACATAGAAAGAGGAAGGAAATTTGAAAGCGCTACCTTTATAAAATAAAACAAAATCAAAGGAGCTAAAGTATATGTTGTTGAAATATAAACTTCCGATAAATATCCCTTTCCATCAAACATAGAGCATACAAGCCAGTTACATACTGACCACAAAGCCACAAGTCCTACCGTACTTGCAAGAGTGAAAAGCGAATTGTAATTTCTGAGCGATGTATTCTGATACAAAAATCCCGAGGATATAATATTTAAAACTGATGAAACATAAAACAGTAGTGTTAATATTACCGCTATCTTTATCGAGCCTAGCTTACGATATTTCAAATCCTCAAACGTTTGGAATGGGTGGAACGGTGTTTGAAGCAGCAATAAAACCTTAGGATTCTTTATAAGCTTCTTATTCTTTTTGTTAAAATACACTATGGCGAATATAATCGTGGCTATAATCAAAACAACTAATACTAATATCCACACAAAGTTTTCAATTATAAATTGGGCTATTATCTCTTTCCATGCCATATCATATACTGAATAGTCAACCGCAATGCGGGCAGCTTCAAGTGCGGCTTTATAATTGCCTTGATTATAATAAACCATTGCTAGACCCCTATAGGCTAATTGACAGTTCCTATTCAAGTCTAAAACATTTTCCCACAATTCCGCAGCCTTATCATAATCACCCTTCAAATATAGTGATTGAGCATTGCGAATAAGTTTACCATATTCTGTAGCTTCGAAAACTGTTAACGAACAATCAGATGAATCCGCTACAAATACCGAATCCTTACCTATAGCAAGAGAAACCGGAGTAATAAAATTTCCCAACTGCTTTCCTGCTCCGTATCCACCACCGAAAGCCGATAAAAGGTTGCATTCATTATCAAAAATATATATAACGCCATTAGTTCGATCAAGAGCAAAAATATAATCGTCTTCACTCACAGCAACCGAAACCAAATTTTGTGGTGTATAAAAATCTTCATCGCGTTCATTTTCAAGAAAATTAATTGTTGAAGCGTCAACAGAAGCACCTTTTAATGTACGCTTATACATTATTTCTCCGCCGTTATGGCTTATTTTTCTTAACTGCCCAGTATCATACTCATTTTTAGAAGTACTTCCCGTACAGGTAACCATATATCCTTCTGAATCAAAGCAAAAATCTGCAAAAGAATATGGCAACTTTCTATCAGAATTTGATTTTTTGACCTCATTACTTGTCAGTTTATCCCACAAATATGAAAGTGTATCGAGTGCAGTAGCTTTTACTGTACTTGCTCCATAAAAACCTAAAAACTCGTCTTCCGGCGAATATAGAAGCGCACCATAATAACAACCAAGACTCAATATGTATGTATATCCCTTTTTATCCCTTACGACATTAACGGGCTGATATAAAAAATCATCAGGAATAAGATTAGACTCAGGTGTATTTAATATATTTTTTATTTCCCCATTACTATTAACCACTAAAATGCGGGCATTTTTTGTATCCGAAATATAAATATCGCCTTTGTCATCCTTATAAATTCCCATTGCGCCTTTAAAATTAACTACTTCACCATTAACATCAGTAACAATAATTTCTTTATCTAAGGAATAATCCGACTTTATACTGATTATTCGAGAATCTTCACCGCAGAGCAATAAAATTTCACCTTTTTCATCGGCAAATACATCAGTTATTCCCTCTAATTTTTCATTTAATCCTAACGAGGCAGCGGTAATAGATTTCGTTGCTTCATACATTTCACGTGACAAACGCAACTCTGTTTTATCACCAGGTACATCTACCCTGCTATATGAATCTGACGCTGCTGAAACAGGTGTCGCTACTACCATTATCATAATAGTAACTATAAATATTGATACTAACCTCTTAAGCAATCTCTACTACCTACTCTCTTTCGTTTATAATTATTCTTTTATGCCTGAACTACTCATTGTTTCCATTACATTACTTTGCGTGAACAGGAACACCGCAATTGGAGGCAACATAAGTATTACTGTTATAGCCATTGCACTGCCGGCTCGTGCTATACCTCCCGCAGTTACAGAACTCATTACAAACGGCAATGTTTTCAACTGTTCACTAAAAATTGTTCCACTTGGTACCGTCGACCACATGCCTTGAAAAGAAAACAAAAGCACAGTCATCCAAGCAGGTTTCATTATGGGCATTACTATACGCCAATATATAGTTGATACTCTTGCGCCATCTATCCGTGCCGCCTCCATTAGTGTATCAGGAACACTAACATCCATAAATTGCTTCATTAAAAAGCAATTAACTGCAGAAGGTATTGCGGGTAGAATATAAGCCCAATAAGTATCTATTATATTCATACCTGTAAAAATCAAATATTGCGGCACACCAAGGGTTACCCCATTATACAACAGCATCATTTGCACTATTATAAAAAGTGTTTTTCTCCCTTTTACCTTAGACTTTGAAAAGGTAAAAGCCGCCATTGACCCTGCTATAATTGTTAAAAAGGTTGAAACTACAGCGATAAAAATACTATTAAATACATACCTTAATACAGGTATCTGTAAATTACCAAGTAACGCAGGTAATACTGTATAGTTTGTTAATGTTGGTCTACGCACAAAGAATTTTGGCGGAAATATTAACAATTCATCCAATGGTTTTAACGATGTGATTACGCAATAAAACAACGGAAACACCATAAACAGACCGGCTAATATCAATATTGTAAAATAACCAACGCTACCCGCTTTTGAACGTGTATAGCGTCTGTACTGTGCAACATTTTTTGCCACAGTTCTCCATCTCCTTACATAAAATACATCTTTTAACTGTCGCTCTTTCCTACCAAATTGAGCAAACCGCCTATCAGATATCGTACAATCAATACAACTACGAATAAAAATACAGACAGCGCAGCGGCATAGCCCATTTCATATCTCGTAGTACCGATATCTGACATATAAGACACCAATGTATCAACCGAGTTGTTTACACTAGGATATCCTGCCAAAGTCTGCATTAACGCACTTGCAGAAAATACCGCTTGAATCTGCATAACAGCACTAAACAACAATATACTCTTCATTGATGGCATCGTTATGTACCACAACTCATGCCATCTGGTTCTTATACCGTCTATTGCACCTGCTTCGTAAAGTTCTGTATTAACATTCTGAAGACCGGCTATATTTGCAAGAAAAGAAGTACCCATACTCATCCACAATTGTATGATTAAAATTATTGTGAAGTTATATTGTGCATCCTGAAACCATTGTATAGGTTCTGTTATAAAACCGAAGCTTATGAGAAAGTTATTGACATAAGCATAACTATCACCTGAAAACATAACCTGCCAAATGTAAAATGCATTACCTACAAGTGCAGGAACATAGAAAATAAATGTCAAAAGCACTCTTACAGCTCTTGGAAATTCATTTATCATCCAAGCAAGTATAAATGCAAAGAAATAACTCGCCGGTCCTGCAAGTATTGCAAATTTGAAAGTTGTACCTATAACCTTTGAAAATACTTGGTCCTTTACGAACATTCTTATATAATTATTAAATCCCACAAAAATAGGTGTAGATAACATATCATAATCAAAGAAACTTAGTACCATTGATGATAATACCGGTAAAATATTAAATAAAAAGAAGGTTCCAATAAACGGAATCAAGAAGAGATAAAATTCAATATCTTCACTTGTGTGCTCTTTTTTTGGCAATTTTTTTATCCTTCTTTGCACCTTTATACCTCATTTCAAATAAATTTTATTACTATTTTCTATCAGAATATTGCTGCCATTTATATGCTATTTCATCGTTGGCTTCCTTGCCAAATTTCATAAGCATATCCTTTGTGTTTTGCTTGGCACTAACTACATTCCAAAAACTCTGATAAATAGACCTTGTTACATAATAACTTCCTGGATATTCAGGAATTTCTTCAACCTCTGCCCAAGAATCCAAGATTTCCTCAAGCATTCCTCCGTCCCAAGAAAGTCCTTTTAACGCTTCTACATTAGATAAAGCAACACGTCCTACAGGACCCAATACGGATTCGATATCGTTTGAGTATGCAAGCTGAGTATCGGCTCTAGTCCACCACTTCAAAAATTCCCATGCTTTTTCAGGATTCTTCGATGTGCTTAAAATTGCGCAACCAGTTCCTCCGCCTGAAGTAGCGTGCGATATAGTTCCGTCGACATTTTCGGTGCCAGGTATATGTGTCACTCCCCATAAACCTTCAATTTCAGGTGCCGCAATTTTCAATGTTGTATAAAGCGTATATACTGATATTCCCAAAGGCGCCGTTCCCACTCTAAAACGGTTATAAAAATCAAGTGACAATGGGAACTTTTGCTTACAGTAAAAATCCGTCCAAAAACTGAACACTTCCATTACTTCAGCCGAAAGCAAATTTGTACTTTTTCCGTCCTCAGAATATAGGGATAGTTTATTTTGCAATAATAAACTTGGGAAAATATTTACAGTTCCTACGCCAGCGTTAATTTGTGCTGCATCTGTAGCTGGTGTATTTGGAATATACAGCGACATATTGTGTCTCATAAGAGTCTTTGCGGCTTCGTTAAATTCATCCCAAGTTTCAGGAACCTGCACACCAAATTCTGCTAAGATGTCTTTTCTATAAAACATCATAAAAAATGTTTGTGTATCCGGTAGTGCATAAAGTCCCCCTTTATATCTATAAGGTGTTTCAGCACCCTCTTGAAAACGTTTTAAAACTTCATCACAATCCTCAAATTGAGAAAGGTCATATAACGCGCCACGCATAGCAAGATTAACCGGTTCAGAACGAGTGTGTTGTAAAATACAATCCGGTCCATTACCTGAGAGAATTCCTTGCACTATACTTGCGTTTACCAGCTGAAGATTTACACTTATTCCGCTTTCCTGAACAAATGACCTGTCTATAAGGGAACTAAGGACTTGTGCTTGATCCCGTCCCCAATTCACCCAAATAGTAATACCATTATCTTCATCTGAATTAGAAATCCCATTATAATCTTTAGCAAATGTTGCTATAAATCTTGTAACAGAAAAGAATAACTGTTCCAAAAAATTTGTTTTTTCAAACGGCTCTTGATCTTCTGGTGAAAAAAGCACTATCTTATCCAAATCAAGTGGCATATTACGAAGTTCCTGTAGTACAGATGAAACCGAACAGTAATTTGAATAATACGAGTTTTTGTATGTATGTGCTTCATATTTGTTCTTTAGCATCTGTTCAACAATCTGAACCATATTCTTTATTACAGAATAGTTAGAACCGCTATTTCGTTCCATTATCTTAAGCAATTTTTCTGCAGCTAAATTCAACGAAACATTTATATCCATTAAACGCTGTTCCATGTTGGGTATCTGTTTGAATAAATTATAATCACGGTATACGTCTACCGTTTCACCTGTTATCATTGTAATGTCAACATACAATTCACCAAGCTCTGCAACTGCTTTGGTTAATAAATTACGCACTTGTTCTATATCGCCCGGTACTACGCTCAGTGCAATCTCGTGTTTACCTTCGGAAAGATATATCATATACGGATTACCTTCGCTATCAGAAAAAATATTTTTCTGCCAATTTTCCCCGTAAGTAAAACCAATTGCTTCTGCTTCAGCAAATGGTGTTTTACCATCTATTGTAAGACTTCTGTAAACCTTACTTCCGATTAACGTATTTTGCCGATATGAAAATCCTAACTGGTAATAACCCGCATTAAGTACAGGCGTTTCCCAAACGATTGTATCACCAATAGTTTTCCAATTTCCGCCACCTATATAATTAACTACATTATTTTTGAAACTGTGGGGAGTTACTTTAATTGTTGACGAATCCGACTTGCTGATAAGAAAATTGCTTGTTTTTATTTTGGCTTTTTCGCCTTCAATTACTATTGACTCGCCTTTATAGTATTCTGATGTGTTTTGAGGTTTTTTATAATTTTCTATACCTTCAGTCTTTCCAAAAACAAATCTTTTTACGCTAAATTCACCGGAATTATGCGTTATCTCTACAGTATGCGCACCTTTTGTAAGACAAACATACAACTCATACCCGTTTTCGAGAGTTTCGTCTACAACAGTATTAAAGCAATATTCATCATAAGGAACCTGCTGCGCAGCAAACTCGTTTCCCAAACCGTCAACACGGTTTTCACCTTCGGCATCACACCACATTCGGGGCAACTGGAATCTCTTTGCGTAATCATATGGATATTCACCGTCAACTTTGAGTCCAAAGCGTAAATCCTGTGTGCCACTGTCTAATGCCTTATACTCCATTCCAACAGTATAATATCCATCCTCTTCAACTGTAACTTCAAAGGTTATTTTTCCCCCTTTAGTTACATTGTTGCCTATTTCTACTTCAATATCTTTTGAGGAAACGTTGATATTAGCATTATCTTTAAGGTATTTTGCATATTGACTGTCATTATTCGCTGTCTCAATAGTTGATAAATTATCTGTCTGTGTCTCTTGAGCCATTACAATTGCGTTTGTTAAACAACAACTCGCAACTGTTACTATCGACATAATAATTGCTATATGCTTTTTCACTTTCATCGTTTCCTCTTTTCTAAATTTATAACGCTCATTCGTTGTACCAATGAATTTCAATATCCTTTTCAAATCGTTCAAATGCTTTTTTAGCTTCTCGTTCATTATTAGCAGATAAGGCTATATCTATTTTTTCGGTTTCATCGGCAAAACCTCTTAAAATAACATCCGTTGTGCGGTAACTCGATTTGACATATAGTTTATTATTATATGTATTCACATGATTTCTATGGTTAGGTAGTGAACGCCAATTCACAGCCCAACGTGCCGGACAATCCATAATATTATTTCTAAATACTAATGGACATGTGCCTTCTAACTTGCCAGTCCAGGCGCTGATACATCCCTCAATCCAACGTACACCGCCTTCTTCATCATGCGTACCCCAACCCATACTGGTAAACCGCATTATATTATTTTCCACAACAAAGTTTTCAACTTTAGATTGGCCGCAACCGAAAAACTCAATATCGGCATTATTGTATTCCAAAAGATTTTCAGAAAACACTATGTTCTCATATTTACCGTCTTCGTTCATGCCCTGCCAAGTGATTGCCGAATCAAAAATCTGATAAATCCAATTATTCTTAACCGTTACATTTACGGCATTACCATAAAACTCTACTGCGTTTCCAAATCTAACCTTATTCACGCCATCAAAAAGTCCGCCAGTATATCCCATTTCACAGTTTGTAATCGTAGCACCACCTGCTGTACCACCGCAAACAGGAAAACCGCCTGTGTATTTAACACATAGATTATCAATAATCACTTGGCCTGCCGTAGCTTTAAATAGGAATATGTGCATTTTATAAGTGATTTCAATAGATTTATAAAAATCTGCAGGATTTCCCTTGTCGAAATACAAATAAATAGTTTCGTTTTCAATATCATGATGGAAATCAAAATTTTTCTTTAAAGCATCTACACCCGACTGCCATAACGAACCTATAGCCTTACCATGGTCAAAAAACATACCGCAAGCTCCACAATGAATCGCATACGGATAATTCACCTTCCAAATATTTGCTTTGTCAGTGGGTGTCCAATATTCATTTACGGCAAAATCAAAGGGAGAAGCATATATTCTCGGTTTTTCTCCAACTCCGTAAGAACCTATTGTAATTCCTTCACCGTGAATTTCTATAGTATTCTTGACCCTGAATATTGAGTTTCTCTCTAGAAGAATTGCATCTCCCGGATTTAAAGTACGTGTTTCAATCTTTTCAAGAGTTTTCAAAGGCGTTTCTGGTGATAATCCATCATTAGAATCGTCACCAGTAGATGAAAAGTAATACTTAACACCTGTAATATTATATATTTCCTCTGTATTAGGGGAATTTAATATCTTTTTTCGAAGTTCATTTGCTTCCTTTTCGGCATATCCAACAGCAGGATTACTTATATTCGGTCCATGTACCGAAAGCCAGTCAAAATCACAAGGTGTTTGCTTTTTCATTCAAATTGCCTCATTTCAAAAGTTAGTCATACCATGTAATCTTTGCAGTAGGGTCAAAAATGCCAAAAGCTGCTTTAAGCTCCTCCAAATTTTTGGCCATAACTTTTTTCACATTACCGAAACTATCAGGAAATTCATTTATAATTTCATTTGTAGTTCGATATGAACCTTTAACATAGACTTCATTACCCGAAAACTTAAATTTATTTCTTTGAGAAGCCTTTGCATTTAACCATACTATTTGACGACCGGGGCAATCAATAATATTATTCGTAATATCGATTGTACCGTTAATATTCATTGTGCTTACATCGCCGTTGAAGCATCCCTCTATACCGCGTATACCACCGTCTTCAGAACGAGTTCCCCAGCCCTTGCTTGTGAAACGCATAATATTATTGTCCATAACAAATCCGTCAATAACAGAGCCTTCTATTTCCCAAAACTCAAAATCGGCATTGTTATATTCAAGCAGATTATCAGAAAAAGAAATATCCTTATAAGTAGCACTGCTATAACTTTGCCATGATATAGCAGTATCAAAAGTTTGATATATCCAGTTATGATCAAAATGCAAGTTGCTAGAATTGCCCATAACTTCGATAGCATTACCTCTGCGAATATCCGAACCTACCAAACCGCCTATATAACCAAACTCACAGTTGGTTATATAAAGGTTATCGCTTCCACCGCCTGCAAAACCATACGAACCATATTTAATACAGATATTATCTATTACAACATTCTCACAACCACCACTCATTGCACTGAAAATATGTGCGGACGGAGATACTTCAATAGATTTATAAACATTTGCCGGATTACCTTCATCACAGTAAATATAAAGATAACCACTGAAAGCATCATGATAAAAATCACCGTTTTGTTGAAGTGCACCAATACCTGCATTTATAAGTCTTCCCGCGATTTTGCCATAATCAAAGAACGCACCCGAAGGAGTTCCATATAAATATTCCGCATACCATACGTTTTTCTTTTTGGAGGGTACCCATTTCGATTCTGCAAAATTCATGGGAGAACCATAAATAGCAGGTTTATCACCCTCACCGTAAGAGCCGTATGTCACACCGCTTTTAACTGATATTGCATGCTTAAAACGATATACTGCGCCTCTCTCAAAAAGGACTGCGTCCCCTTCTTTAAGATCAACTTTTTGAGCTGCATCAATAGTTTTAAAAGCTGTTGAAGGTGACAATCCATCATTGTTGTCATCACCTGTAGGTGAAATATAATACTTAGTACCTTTTATTTTATAGAGCTTTTCAGTATTCTCTGTATTTAATATTTCTTGACGTCGAGCAGCAGCCTCTTTCTCAGCACAGCCTTTATCAGAGCTTGATAAATCAGCATCTAAAATTTGTACATTTTGTTCGACTTTTTTTTCTTCTTCGATTGCTTCTATGCTACCAGTAACAGTTATTTCACCTGAAATAGGGTCTACCGAAACAGTATCTTCTACAATATCTTCACTCGAAGAATTATTCGATTCACTCGAAGAATTATTCGAAGGTGTTATAGGAAGCTGAGACTCTCCTCCCGAAGAGTCTCTACAAGCGCATAAAGCTAATATAAAAACCGAACATATCACTAAAGATAACAAACGTTTACTAATACTTGTGGATGAACACCATATCGCTTGTTTCATTTCTTATCCTCCTAAATAACTGCAAAACAATTATTTTAATTTTTCAAGTGCATTGTTTAATTCATTAACACGAGTCTCAATTTGAACACCGTTACTGTCAACAAAGCTCTTAACTTGATTGCCTTTTATAAGTTTAATACCGTCAAAATTTGTTCGATTGAATTTATCCCAATAGTCAACAGTCCAAATTTTTGTTGGCTGTGACATACACCAATTATAAACCTCTTCCATCTGAGCATTTATATAAAATGCTTCTAAATCATAGTTGTCAGGATCGAGGAAATATCTTAAGAAATAAGGAACGGCTTCTGGATTTTTTGCACCCTTAACCAAAGCATACGCTTCATACTCATTACGTCCCTGATAATATGTTTTTTGGCCTTTAACAGACGGCAACGGTACAGCATATAGAATGCCTTCATTCTTCATGTTTGACATATAACCATTGAGTCTGCGTCCGTGAATAGAGAAACTTGACCAGAATAAAACCTCGCCCTTCTGAAAGGAACCTAGGCCATAGTCTTCAATTAGACTTTCAGTATTATACAAATCTGCCATTTCCTGAGTCACTTTAATAAAATTGCTATCATTGACTACGCTGCGATATTTTTGTCCGTCATACTCATACGGACCGCCTACACCAAATATTTGAGTTAAGCCGCTCCATTCCCAGGAGGCTGCGCCGTATTTAGTACCGGCTTCTTCCTTGAACTCCCTTGACATATCAAGGAATTTATCCCATGTCCACTTGCCAGATTTCCAGAGTTTATACGGGTCCTCGAAATCATACTTATCAATTAAGGACTTGTTATAAAACATTACAGACATTGAGCCAAAATGTGTATTATTTAACGAAGTAGCATAAGCCTTTCCGTTTATTGAATAATCTTTCATTACTGATTTGTCCCAAGCACCATCAGTAAAATCAAAGTTAGTAGCACTAAGTGGTTGGAAAGAAAGCATTGAAGTAATAATAGGTTTGTTAGTACGTGCAAAATCAGGTGCCTCATCTGCAGCAACCATAGAGGCTAATTTAGTACGATATGTATCATAATCCTGAGTTAACCATTTAACCTTTATACCTGTTTCTTTTGTGAAAGTATTCATAATCTCAGTAGAACCCGTGTATTCACTTGGTGGATTCCAGTTATAGAAAGTAACAGTAGTACCTCTCAATTTTTCAGGCATAGATGCAAGTACTTCTTTCCAAGACTTGCCTCCCACAGTGTTTTTATTACCTGTGGATTGTTGTGGTTTCGAGTTAGTACCATTATTTAATACTACACCGTTCGAAACAGTATCATTTTGGCTACTGTTGCTACCGTCATTGATTAGATTCTCAGAATCAGCAAAAAAATCAGCGTTTGCATCATTTGTATCAGGGTCTACCTCGTTTTTTCCGCACCCTACGACACAAAAAATGAATACAAAAACTAAAAACATTGATAAAATAGATTTTATTGTTTTTTTCATGATGTTTTCCTCTCTCTGTATAGTTTTTATTTCTATCCCACAATACCGCTTGTAGCGATACTGGCAATAAACTTTTTCTGCATAAATAAATAGAAAATTAACAACGGCACTACAAAAATCAAGCAGCCGGCTGTAACAAGCTGAATGTGTGATACACCACTCATTGCACTATCAAGCTGTAATTTGTATATAGCAAGTGTTGCGGAATAACTGTTTAGAGCCGTGGCTAAAGTTTTATCCGACATATACATTTGTGCCAAATAATAATCATTCCAATGCCAAACAATAGAAAACAGTAACACCGTAATTGAAGCAGAACCCGAAGATGGAATAACTATTTTTAAAAATGTTCTCCAAGGTCCCGCTCCGTCTATCCAAGCCGCTTCCTCCAATTCCTTTGGCAAACCTTTGAAAAATTGCATAAATATGTAAATAAACAATCCGCCTTTAAGACCGACACCTAACAACGATGGGAAATAATATACCAACGGTGTACCTATTAAATCAGGTCTTATATCAGTTCCGATAATTTTTGACACTAACCCTAATATTCCAAAAAAATCCATTCGGCTGAAATTTACATAACTTGGCGTTATAATCATCATAGATGGTACCAATATGTTGAGTATTAGCAACCCCATCATTATCCCTTTTCCTTTAAGCTTGAAACGCGATAATCCGTAAGCCGCTACCATGCAAGAGCCAAACTGAAGTAATGCCGAAAATATTTCATATACTATTGTATTAAAAAATGACATAGGTATATCGAACACCTTAAATGCATTAACAAAATTTCCAAAATATAAAGATTTTGGTACCCAGTTTACCATGGCGTCATATACATCTGAAAAACTTTTAAATGCATTAACTGTGATATATATAAACGGATACAATAAAACAAAACTCAGCGCCATAAAGAAAATATACCGCAATAAATTTGCGGAAATTCTTCCGCCAACATAGCTCGAAATCTTTTTTTTGTCCATCAAATACACCTTTCTATCAATTTATAACTGTTTTTTAACTACCTATTTAACGACATATTATAAAACCAAATTTCACACTTTTAGATAATTAATCAAATTACATTATATATAATACAATCTATAACTTTTGTTATCAATCACCAAATGTTGCTAATACATAGGCATTTGTTACCACTTTAAAAATATTTATTATAATTTTTTAAGGTAAAACAACGCTAAACTTTTTTTTTTTTGGTAACATATCACAATAAGTAGCAAATTATAATTGACTTATATTACGTTTGTCATTTCCAAATTTTAGTCAAATGTTGCAATTTGCTTGCTTTTTTCGATGGTTTGTGATAACATTAAAATAGTCCGATATGAAAGTGTGTGAAATAATGAATTCTGTAAACTTACCTGTTTTTTTAAATGCTATTCCTTCAATAAAGAAAAACGATTATTTAAACTTAATAATTGTCGGTTGGGAAAAATCCTACCCGAAATTCACCTATTCTCAATATCGTGACATGTATATCATCCACTATATAAAGTCTGGCTGCGGAACAATTGAAACAGATGGTGAAAAATACCAACTACACGCTGGTGACGCCTTTATTGTTCGCCCAGAACAATTACTGATTCAAACTGCCGATAAAGATGATCCTTGGGAATTATATTATTTTGGCTTTAATGGTAAACTATCAGACGAATTTATAGATAAAACCGTATTCTGTAATAATACAATTTATGTAACTTTGGGAGAAATCTCTGTTTCAGAAGAAATTGCCAGCACAGCAATTCAATTAAACAGTAATACGCCTAGTATAATATACAACACAGAATGTATTTCTAAATTTCTCTCATTTTTCGACAAAAGTAAGGTTACAACCTTATCTCCCCCGAAAGCACACACAAAAAACCAACAATATATATTTTTTGTCAAAGAATATATAAATAATAATTACTTCAAACCAATCAAAATTTCAGATATGGCTTCCTTACTTCACGTTAACCGATCATATCTATACCGCATTTTTAAAGAAAGTACCGACACCAGTATTCAGGACTATCTTGTTTCGATCAGAATAACTAAGGCACGCACTCTATTGGATGAAACAGACCTTTCATTAAATTCAATAGCTACACTGGTGGGCTATGCACACTATCCCACATTTTTCAAGGTTTTTAAGCGATATACTTCACTTTCACCCGCCGAATACAGAAACAAAAAAGCAAAAAACGAAAATTGATAAAAGCAACGGCAGAATTTGAAATTCTGCCGTTGCTTTTTAGTCATTTTGTATTATTTTCTCTACTAATTATTATCAGCTAAATAAATATCTTTGATTTTTTCTAGTTTCATTAAATCATTTATACTGCTCAAAAAACCGAAAAAATTTTTAATACCTTCATAACAACTTACCTGATAAAAATATTTTCTATATTTTTTTGCTAATAAGCAAAGTCACTGTTTGCCATATGCTCTTTTGTGATTTCCGAACCCATAATACTATTAAATTTATCGCAAACCTCAATGGAAAATAGTTCAACATCAACATCCTGCATTTTTTCCGCTTTTATAAACTCAATAGATTTTATAGCAACAAAGGGATGGGGGTTTTCATAAGATGTTTCATAAACAAATCGGTTGTTGATTTTCATTGGAAGTGTTGAATATACAACCTCAATAAAACTACCTTCCTTTCGGTAATCTTCAAAATTATCCTTAGTAATATTCTGACCGTACTTAACGGGCAAATAAGCCTCTGTGCCGTCAATATATGTCAACTTATAATTTCCAAGTATATAATCCTCATCAACGATAAAATAACCGTCATAAAACCATTTACGGTCCATTTTATGGGAAGTTGTATGCACGACTCTTATCGGATTTTTTATCTTTTCGCACTTTAGTCTATATAATTCTTTAATGGTTATATCGATCTGCTTTTCTATTCCAAGTTCCTCAAAATCATCACACCAAAATGCATATGCCGTACTAATCAAGCTATAATACTGACCGTTTCTCTGCATATATTCCTCTTCAAAAGAGCCCCAGTTACTTACAAATCCGCCGTGTATTCCCCTGTCTCTTCTCATATTCCAATTCTCGAAGCCTATAACACCGAGATTACCATAAACGGTATCCATCTTTCTATCAAGGAAAACCTTATCATAATCCGTATTAAATCCATAATACCAATGTAAATACGTAATATCTCTCGGCAGTAAATCGCGGCAAGGATAAATGGCGGGTATCTTCCCTTGTCCCTCTCCTCTTCCTGTGCCGCCTATCGGGGCATCCTTACTGCGCAAATAGGCTTTCAAAAGCTTCTCTCCCCACATAAGAACATTTATATTGCGTTCTTTAAGGAAGTTTCTGATTTTCCATATATCATCAGCATACAGCTTTGGAGCAGATGTATTTTTACATCTCGGACAAATTGATACGGTGCAAAGCTCATCGTGTCCGATATTAATGGCTTTGGGCTCAAATACATCAATAACCTCTTCCAGAATATCAAAAACATATTTATATGTATCGGGATGATTAGGACAATAGGTATCGGGATACGGATCTTCAGGACGCTCCGCTATTTCAGGATGTGCCATAACTATATAATCACTGTGCGACATCGTGGGACATTCCGGAATTACCTCTATTCCCCTTGAACGGCAATATGCAACGAGCTCACGCACTTCGCTTTGTAAAAGAATATCACCGCCTGCATTATCGCAATGTATACAATTTTTATGCCATTCGCACGAATTCATAATCTCTATAGCTCTGCCCGAATATGAATGACATTCCTCGCATAATTTTCTCCAGCGCTCATTGATTTCAGGATGACGTTTATATTCCATTGCACCGCCAACCTCTAAAATAATGCTATTGTATTTATAAAATGCAAGTAAATCAATCATCTTACGGAAACTGTCAAATCCTCGGCGTGATGGTAAGAAAGCCCTATATCCACGCACATCGCTTAATGGATAATCATATATAAATCCTGTACACAACTCACCGTCTTGTGCTAAAGCCAATAAGGTGGAAACAGCATAAATAAAACCGATTTCTTTAGTTGCCCAAATAACAGTCTTTTTGCCAATTTTAATAGCGAAAGCTTCATCATTTTTCTTATATTCGCAATATCCGTTGATTTTTTTAATTACAGATGGTGTAAACCCTAAAACAAATTCAACCTCTGAACACACATTGGATATTTTTTTAGATTTTGCCGCTATTTCCTTAAAGGTTATATCTATATAATCAGCATATTCTCGTCCATCACTTAAAACATTCGATTGTAAAAAACTAATGCTATTTTGTGATAAATCAAAAATTTTTGTTTTAAAAAACATAATTTTCACCTACATATGTAATTTTTTATTAGAATGTATAATTTTTATAATACACTTGAAATCATTTATTATCAATCACAAAATGTTACCATTCCATAGACATGTATTACTATTGATTATCCGAAAAAACTTTTATTGCTTCTTTAACATTTTCCTTCATAGCTTTTTCAGCATCCATAAGTACGTCGTGGAATTGAGTATATCCCTTATTCGAGACTGCTTCTCCACCAGCCTTTGCCATATATGTATAGTAATTAACCTTACGAACACCACGTTTTATAACCTCATGGTAATCAGCTTCACTTACGCCGCTACCGCCATGCATAACAATAGGCAGTTTGTCTACGGCTTCACGAATTGATGAAACTCTTTCAAAATCAAGCTTTGGCACAGTGCTGTAAAAACCGTGAGCCGTACCAAATGCGCAAGCCAACGCATCTACACCCGTTTCTTTAACAAAATCAGCAGCAACATCAGGCTCGGTGTAAATCGAAACACGGGTATCGTCCTTGCTTGCAACAACAGCTCCGCCGAAACCACCGCCACGGGCACCCATAGAACCAAGCTCTGCCTCAACAGAAGCGCCATAGCTTTTAGCCATTTCTACAACCTTTTTTGTATTAGCTATATTTTCTTCTAAAGGCAGTTCCGAGCCATCATACATAACAGAAGTGAAACCAAGTTCTAAACCTCTTTGGATATAATCCAAGTCTGTTCCGTGGTCCAAATGCACACACACAGGAACGCTTGCTTTTTTTGCGTACCAAAGCATTATCGGAGCAATCTCATCCATTGTGCAAAGCCCCTTTTCCTCATGTAACTGAGCATGTGTTAAGCAAACTGGCTGATTCAATTCCTCTGCCGCCTTTATAACTGCCTTTATGCTTGTCAAGTCAGGGCCGTTAAAACAACCTATTGCCACTGCCTTTTCTTCTGCTATTTTCAATATTTCTTTTAAATTAACTAACATTTAAAAAACCTCTTCATAATCGTTGATATTATTCATAAATGTAAATTTGATTGCTGTTGTACAGTTCTCATCAGGCTCTAAAAACTTAAGCGTACCATTTTTACGCAATATATCTCTACCGTCAGGTGTGCAATTTCCGGGTTCTAAGCCTAAAACATAATCCGACTTGCCCATCATTTTCCATTCTGTAAAGCAAGGTAATGTTGCCTTGTTGTAGCACAAAGCCACACCTTTGTTAATGTCAGGATTGTAGATTCCAACCTTTGCCAAGCCGTCTTGCTCAATAACATCATAGTAATAACAGCATTCCTGATAATTAGCTTGCGGTTTTTCCATATCAAGAGCTGTATCGATAAACTTTTGTGCGTGAGAATCCCTTGCAGTTATTTTTTCGTTGGGTATTGTAATCTTACTGTTTTCACTAAGCAAAGGATATCCCATATTACAATGATATAAAATCATATAAGGTGACGAACAGTCTGCCTGATTTGTTACGGTATCGGATACTTCAAAACTGTTTTCCGTATAAGAAAAACGGTATATTCTATCCATAACAAGCTTTCTACCAAAAATCACAGCGTCTGTAACTCTTAGTTTTATTATTAGTTCTTTTTCATTTTCCTCTTTAGTAATAAGTTCGGCAGGAATATGTGAAATCGTTCCGTGTAACGGTAATTCTTCACCTTCATCAACACATGGTGAACCTACCGCAGTTAAACCGCATGTTGTGAAAAAACCCGCAGTAAAGGATTTCAAAAATCCCACTCCCACACCATCATAGTACTGAGGAGAAACATATCCGCAAGGTGCAAAATATCCCATATTATCTCCCTTAAAGCTAACACGGGAGACATCACCTGCTCTATCAAGTGAAATCCACGCTTCCAATCCTAAACCGTTACGCACATACAAAAAGTGCATACCATCGCCCTTGCCGTTTTGCAAAACATATTGCTCGGCACCTCTTATTTGCAAAGGATTTCCTATATGATTTTTCATTTTTTATAACCCCTTTACAGCTTTATACAAATTAGAATATTTTTTATAAAGCAAAGAATAAATCTCAACATTGTTTGCTTTCGGAGTAAATATTTTACGCACAGTAGCCATTTTAGATACTGCATCATTAAGTGATTTAAAACCACCCATAGCAACCCCTGCTAAAGCAGCCGTACCAGCAGCACCTACCTCTTTACAAGAAAGTGCTGTTATTTCGGTATTCAGAATATCAGCTTTAATCTGCAACCAAACATCCGATGTGGCACCGCCGCCTGTAGCTCTGATTTCATCAATTTCGCCAGTTACATTTTTCATTGTATCGAAATTGAGCAACATTTCATAGGAGGTACCTTCCATCAAAGCTTTATATAAATCATACTTTGTGGTTTCAAGGGTAACTCCAATAAACGCCGCTTTTGACTCATTATCCATATAAGGTGTTGCCGCTCCCGCAAAATGCGGTAATATGAGTATTCCTGTCGGTTCATCACTCACCAAACTATCGAGCATGGCATAAACGTTTTTGTTCTCGCTTTCTGCCTTTTCCCATTCGAGCTCGGCAAAATTATCCCTAAACCATTTAAGGGTAGCACCACCCGTAAATGAAAGTGCATAGCAAGCATAACTTTCACCTATATAAGGTACTACTGAATATCCGCCCTCGTAAAACTTCATATCGGTAGGTTTTTTATTTAAAATTACAGGTATGCACTCAACCGTACCTGTACCGTCCATAGCTTGATATGTCTCAAAAACACCTGCACCAATCATTCCTGCAACCTGGTCATGGCAACCGTTTACAACGGTTATATCATAATCAATACCTAAATTTGCTTTAATTTCATCGGTGATTTTGCCTGCCACCGTTCCGGTTGGCACAACCTCTGACATAAGCGACATATCAATATCGGCAATACTGAAAACTTCTTCTGTCCAACACTTTTTATCAATGTCAAATGCGGCAGTTCTGGCAGCTAATGAATAATCGATTTGGGCATTTTTTGTCAACGTGTAAACAATAAAATCCTCGCCCAAAAGTATTCTTTTGCATTTTTTGAATGCATCGGGATTATTCGCTTTATGCCACATTATCTTGGAAATACTATACATCGGATGCGGTTTAGTTCCGGTAAGCAGGGTTAATTTTTCCTCACCAAGTTTTTCGCACAAGAGCTTACACTCCTCGCTACCCCTCGGGTCTGTATAAAGCATTGATGGAGCTAGAATATTGTCATTTTCATCAAGCATTGCAAAGGTTTCACCGAAACTTGTAACACCCAAAGCATCAATTTTATACTGCCTTACTGCTTTTTTTAGTAATTCCAGAACACCGTCTTTAATATCCTCAAAATTAATTTCGTGCTGTCCGTTTTTTCGAACGACATTATATTCCTTATAAAAGGTATTCAATAACTCTGCATTTTCATTATACAGAACTATTTTACAACCGGTTGTTCCTACATCAAGACCGCCAAATATCATATTTTAATCCTCTATACTTACAACATCGTATCCAAGATAATACTTGAATGCCTCTTCCAAAACAGCCTTTACATGACCGTTAGCGACAGTAGTGTGATGCTTAAATCCGCCTCTTGCTAAACGGATAAGCTTATCCTGTAAATTATCAATCTTAGCAACACCGCCGCAACCGAAAAACTCTTTTTCGATGTTATCGTCGGTGAACTCGCCTTCGCTGAAATAGATTGTAATTTTACCATCTTCGGTTTTGCAATTCGAGAATGTCATCGGGAAAGCGGCAATTCTGCCCTCATTGGTACCCCAACCGCTGCCCGCATCTGTTTTATCGAACATTTTATGTGAGGTAACTGTTCCCTTTTCTTTCATGAGTTTTTGCGCTGTTGAGCCACAATGGAAAAGAATAACTTTATCGGGGTCGTCACCGTAGTTATTATTCCAGTCAAGACAAGCGGCAGGACCCTCAGTAGCAAGTGCCAAAGCACGCATAGTGATTGCTGAGCACATATCAATTTCGCAAGATGCGGTTATGCCTCTGTCATTAAGCTCAGATAAAAGAACACAAGGACAAACTCTTAAATATGTTTCCATTTCATTCCAACAGCGAAGTGCAATAGCATCAAGATGATAGGTTTCTATGTATTCATCAATAACCACGCTGATTTTAGCAAGCATTATTTTCTTATCCTGCGGAACATTTGAAAAATCAGTATATTTTTCGAGTGCAATAATTTTTTCTAAAACCTTTTGGTCATCATCTGCCTTAGCACGAACAAACTCAAACAGTTCAGAAAGGTCAAATGATTCAACATTAATGCCATGTCTTTGCATTGTAACTTCATCAAAACGAACGGTTTTGAAAGCGGTAGTGCGAGCACCGATACAACCGATTGTAAAGCGTTTCATACCGTTAACAACTCGGCAAACTGCAGCAAAATCATGCAAATTTTGAGTAAATTCAGGTGTCAATGGGTTTACAACATGGGGCTTCATTACAGTATAAGGCACCTTATACTGCTCAAACACATCAGTTACAGAAAATTTTCCGCAATAAGCGTCACGTCTATGTTGGAAATCCATTTTTCCGATTTCATCAGGATATGCCTGCATCAAAATAGGCACACCTGCATCCTGTAAAGCCGCAATAGCACCATTCTCATCTATAAAAATGGGCATACAAAGAATAACGCCGTCATACTCACCCTCATGAGATTTAAGCCACTTTGCGTATGCTCTTCCCTCGTCTCTTGTTTCAACTGCGCCGTAGCGTGTGGCATCCTTATCCATCATTATGTAATCATAGCCCGCATCGGTAACGGCTTTAACCATATCCTCGCGTGCGCCCTCAATAAGCTCAGCGGGCATAAAACCGCGGTTGCCAAAGTATAGTGCAAAAGTTTGTTTTTTCATAATAATTCTCCTTTTATAATAATATAGGTTTTTTTACATTCGGTGAGCCAAGCTCACTGATTTTTGTTTGAGGTGCTGCCCATTTCACAGCGTTTTTAAGAACCTTAAGTATTTCGGGATTTTTATAAGTCGGAAATTCTTCATGTCCGGGTTGAAAATAAAAAACTTTACCGTATCCTCTATTAAAACAGCAACCTGCTCTAAAAGCCTCTCCGCCTTCATAAGCTGCAATAAAAACCAATTCATCAGGTGGAGGAATAATAAACGGTTCGCCAAAAGCCTCTTCATGCTCCAGTTTAATATATCTGTCAATTCCCTGTGCAATTGGATGTGAAGGATTACACACCCACAAAAATTCAAAATCATCATCTTCCCGCCAAGTCAAATCACAACTGGTTCCCATCAATAATCTAAAAGGCTTTGAATGTATTGAAGAATGAAGTGGAATAAAGCCCATTCCCTTAAGAATTGCATTCTGTATCCTTTTAGCAGTATCATCAGACACCATGTCATGAGCTATATGGCTCCACCACATCAAAACATCGGTATTCGCAAGAACTTCTTCACTTAATTCTTCGTTAACATTATCAACCGTAATAGCTTTAATGTTAATTTCTTCACATTGCAGACCCTCTTTAAGTGCCGTATGTATTCCATCGGGGTACACAGTTTTTACAATTTCTCGTTCCTTTTCATCAATAAATTCATTGAAAATAATTAGATTTATCATCTTATTTCCCCTAATTTGTTATTTTTACTTTAATTTTATATTGACAGCCGTTATAATTAAAGTTAATATTATACTAAAATTTGTAAATTTGTACGGGAGGGCGAATTTTTATGGCATTGAATTTTGACAATTCACAATTAGAATCACTTATGAAATCGTTTTACACACTTTCAGGAATTAGATTTGTATTGTTCGACTCGGATTTTCACGAAATTATGTCTTATCCACAACAAAATTGTGATTTTTGCAAATTAATGAAAGGGTGTCCTAAAACACGTAGAAAATGTAACTATGCCGACCGGCACTATATTCAGGAATGTGAAAAACGAAACTCTCTAATCATATATAAATGTCACGCTGGCCTTGTGGAAGCAGTTATGCCCTTGCACGAAAATGAAAAAATTATCGGTTATTTGATGTTTGGTCAAATAACCGATAATCCTGATAAAAGTATCTTATACAATAAAACTGCGTTATGGAAAGAAAAATATAATTTTGACACTGATACGCTAAAAAAAGGTATTGAAAATATCCCCTACCGCACCGAAGATGAAATACATTCTGCCGCAAAAATTATGGAAGCATGTACCTCTTACATTATTTACAAAGAGTTAATAACACCCGAAAACAATAAAATATTCGAGGGAGCTAAAGCATATATAGAAGAACATTTGCACGAAGATATTTCAATAGACGCGCTTTGCAAGGAATTAAATGTTGGAAGAACAAAGCTTTACGAAATCTTTAAAACCGAACTCAAAATGGGGATTTCAAAATACATATTACGCCGAAGATTACATAAGGCGAAAAAACTTTTAAAAACCACCGATTATCCAATATCAAAAATTGCACACAGCGTAGGCTTTTCCGATTATAATTATTTTAGTAGAGTTTATAAAAAAACCTACGGAAAACCACCTAAAAATTACAGAAAATAATCTATCACAACATATATTCAATTCCAAGCATTTTATACTTGGCACCTGCCATAGCATTATACGGTAGCTTTTCCCATTCACTTTTGCCAATTATTTCTTTAATCACATCAAGATTTTCTTTAGTGTCAGTAATATTTGGTATAAGCGGTGTGCGGATAATATAGGGCTTACCGCAATCTTTAAGTATTTCAAAATTTTTAAGTATTTGTTCATTGCCGACACCTGTGTATTTTTTATGCAAATCAGTGTCGGCAAATTTTATATCCATTATGATAAAATCAAGTTTATTTATAACCGATTTAAAAATTTCACTACTAACATATCCGCTGGTTTCTATGCAAAGATGATAGCCTTTAAGTTCTTCAACAAGTTCCAAAAGAAACTCGAACTGTGCTAAAGGCTCACCACCAGAAAAAGTAAAACCGCCAAAATCGTCGCCTAAAACATCGGCTGATTTTTTAAGTTCCTCCGCCAATACCTTAGCAGTCACTTTTTTACCCGAAATCTCAAGACAGTTTTCGGGGCAGGCGTGAATACATCTGCCAAAGGTTTTGCATTCATCGTGGTTGCATTCTCTTTGACAGTTTTTACAATTTATACATCGTGCATCTTTATACATCAGTTGTGGCTCGAACGATAATCCCTCGGGATTATGACACCATACACAACGAAGCGGACAACCTTTAAAAAACACTGTCGTTCTGATGCCCGGTCCATCATGCACCGCCATTTCTTTAATATCAAAAATTGTTCCTGTCATATTAATACTTTATTTCAAAGTTTATTCCTGTAACTCCGCCTATTGCACCTTGTCCTATAAGCTCAGTATTATCTACGTGAGCTATCAACCATTTGTTTTTAGCCCATAAAAGTTTATCGTCATATTCACCATTTAGCGGTGTATTGGTGCCTTCCGGGAGGGCTACAATCCAACCAAATCCATCCTTTTGAATCTCGCAAGGGCCGTAGTGCAATGTAGTAGCATAACATTCTAAAACAGTACCTGCAGGAACGTAAAATGCTTTGAAACTTGAAGAATCAATAGAGTTATCTTTAACATCCCATACATGACCAACAATGATAACCAGGTCAGTCACTGCTATATTGATTTCACTTGATGTATGCCATTCGGTAGCATCAAAGAAATTATTTTTTCCCCAACAATATCCTACCTGTATTCTGCTTTCGCCGAATAATTTAGTTTTGATTTCTCCAGCTATACTTAGCATCTCAAAGGCATCTACACCGGGAAGATATGAAGAACCACTTTCGGGGTTTGCTATCTTTTTGGCTTCGGACATAATTTCGGTAATATCTAAACCATTAATTATTCTGCCGAATGTTTTAAATTCCTCGGAATTAACATCAAATATTTCAATGTCCGGATTCTTTAATTTTAATTCTTTTAACATAATAATCTCCTCTTATACAGTATAAGCCTGACGGGCAATAACATGGTCTTGATACTCTTTATCAAGTTCTACAAAGTATGCACTCCAACCCCAAATACGAACTACCAACTGTCTGTAATTTTCAGGATGTTTCTGTGCATCAAGCATTTTATCAAGGTTAACGGTATTAAGCTGTAACTGATGACCGCCTCTGTCTATAAACTTCTTGACTAAAAGCCCTACCTTTTCAATTCCGTCATCATCGGCAAAAATGCTTTGATGGAACTCTAGTGTTAAAGGTCCGCCGTTCATAGCATTTTCAAAATGCTGTTTTGTCATAGAAGCAATAACAGATACAGGTCCTTTCACGTTTGCAAAAAGAGATATTGAATAGTTAGTACCAAATGGTTCTTTTTCTCTTCTGCCGTCAGCCGAAGCACCGATTTCATTAGCGTGCCACAAATAATACATAGCTGAACCTGTTCCGGCTCTGTATATACCGCCACGGCAGTTAGTTTTACCCTTTAACGCATCTCCAAATGTGTCAAGCAGATCGGTTGCAATACTGTCAACAAAATCGTCGTTATTGCCGAGTTTTGGTGTTTCGTATCTTAACTTGTGCAATAATTCAGGTGAGTTTTCGAAGTTTTCATCTATTGCCTTAATCAGCTCTGCTTTTTCTATAGATTTTTCTTCAAAAACATATTTCTTAATTGCCGCAAGACTATCCGCAGCAGTGGCAATACCAGTACCGTGAATACCAAAGTTATTGTACTTTCCGCCCATGTAAATATCACAGTCCATAAGCACATTCATAAAGGGTGACGGAACAAACCAAACATCTTTAATGCTGTTGCATATATTATCACATTCCTTTTGAATTTCTTCGCTTACAAAACCAAAAAACTCTTCATAGGAATTGGCTTTTTCAAGACTATTATGTAATGCTATATCAACCGCTTTTGGATAAGACATAGCACCTATATTTGCAATATCGGCACCTACATTCGGGATTATAAATTCCCAACAAGCCGCAACGGTATAATTAACTGCATCTTCATGGCTATATCCCATTTTTTCGAGAGCAGGAATTACAACATCATCATTAGAATACTGCGGGAAACCAAGTCCTGCTTTTGTTAATTTTGTAGCCTCTGTATATCTGTCTGCAGGTGTGTTCTTAGAAACCCTTAAATTAATTTTAGGGTCTATCATTTTGTTATTACAAGACGCCTTTAAGCAAAGTTCAGAAAGAAGATTGTATACATCATTACCTTCCTCATCAATACCGCCAAGCATCATACTCTGTCCGTTGTCACCTTGCTGTACCCCAACATAGATATCGCTATCCTTATTGAACGAAAGGAAGAAATCTTCTAATAATCCAAGGGCTGTTTCGTATGTATAAACTCCCTTATCCATATCAGCTTTCAAGTAAGGATACATATATTTATCAAATCTGCCAATTGTGTTATGGTAGTTACCCTCAAGCCAAAGAGAGTAATGCAAAATACGGAAAAACTGCAAAGCCTCACGGAAATTACGGGCAGGATAACGAGGCACTTGTGTCAGTACTTCTACAAGGTCTTCTCTGCCCTGCTTTTTAGCTTCTTCCAAATATTTATCTGAAAGTTTGATTATATTATCTATCGCACGTTTACCGTATTCATCAGCAGTTTCACGCTTTTTCAAAAGTCCTGTTGAAATAGTATTATAGTAATTAGGTGAAAGATTAGAGAAATAACCTAATTCGTGGATATAATGCTTTAGCTTTATTTTCTCCCATTCAGTATCAGTAAAGATTGCAGGCAGATTTGAAACAGTACGCAAAAAGACTATCTGTTCACCCTCTAAAACTACCGCCTTTTCCTCATCACAAAGTCTTGTGAATCGGTCTGCCATACGTTCAATTGGTGTTAAGCCTTTACTTGCATACTCGTTTGCCAAGTCCCAATCTACGCTATGGCGGAATTTATGATGTTCTTTGTTCAGTATGAAATTATATAACTTTAAAAAATCCAACATTTACACTCCTCCAAAATATAATATTCTGATTTTATTTTATAGCAACATATTGACTTTTGCTCGCAATTTATTGTAGAATATAAGCAAATAATTATCTTGCGGAGTGATTTATGTTATTTCATCAACCTGACAACTCAAAAAACAGTTACAACTATAACGCTTTCTTTTACACCTCCGAAATTTGGGATTTCCATTTTCACAAAAACCTTGAGCTTATATATGTTGTTAAAGGCAAAGTTAAATGTATAATCAATAATACCGAATATATCTTAAACGCCGGAGATTACGGACTATGCCTGCCGTATGATATACACTCCTATTTGCCCTCATCGGATACGCTTTATTGGGTAGGCGTGTTTTCCGAAGACCATGTTCGTCTTTTCGCAAATTATATACAAGGGAAATCGCCCCAAGGCTTTACTTTTAAATGTCCCGAAAGCACTAACCTCTTATTACAAAATACACTTATAAACGAAAATACACCTTCACTCTATATTCTAAAGTCCTGTCTCTATGCTGTTTGCGATGCTTTTCTTGCTGAAATTGATTTTTCAGATGACGTAAATAATAAAAAAAATAATATACTCCTTATCGCAGAATATGTTTTAGAAAATCATACAAAAAATATTACTTTGAAAGATATATCTAAACTTTTAGGATACGACTATAATTATGTATCGAGGTATTTCCATTCGGCTTTCAATATGTCATTTACTAATTTTTTAAACATATACCGTCTTGAAACTGCTGTAAGGTTGCTTGAAGAAACCGATAAAAAAATAACCGATATAGCACTGGAAAGCGGGTTTCAAAGCGTTCGTAGTTTTAATAATTCTTTTCGCTTGAAATTTGGAATTAGCCCTAGCGAATATAAGCGAAACCGATATATATAACAATAAAAAGCAAATCTAAAATACAAGTACGGAAGTAGAAATTTTTGGTGTAGGGGATATTATGTAGATACAGTCGGTCGAAATAAAAAAGTAATAGCTGAATATATAAAAAATCAGTTAGAAGAAGATTTTGCAGCAGAACAAATGAGCATAAAAGAATATATTGACCCGTTTACGGGTGACAAGAGAAAGTAGGCAAAAAAAGACAGCCGCACGTGAGCGGCTGTCCGAGATGGTAATGCGTTGCCAAACTTTCGAGGTCCCTTTTAGGGACCTAGCCAGTAGGCGCCCCTTATAGGGGCTGTGCATACCACTAGTTTACTAGTGGTTATGATTTCCTTCTCATCTAGCATTAGCTCAAGAAATTCGCCTTCGCTCTTTGCGATCTCATTCATTTTATTGAGTATGTATTCAAGATCAGCAGGAACATATTCTCTGGTTTTTACAACAGTGTATACAAGCCGATTTATAACGTTACGTAGAGATGATATCTCTTTACTGTGGCCAGAGATTTGATCATAATCACAATTAAGCACAATAAAATTTTGTGCTACCTCCATAACAAAAGCAGATACTGTCATATCACACGCTCTTGCGTTGCAACGAATTTTATCCATTTGACTTTCCGTTAACCTTATGTTAAGTTGAGTTGTTTTATTTTCCTTCATAATCACAACTTCCCTCTCTTATCGCGCACATTTTTCTTCCGTAATTCGGGAAGAGGCAGTGGCTACAGGTTAACATTTCTTTAAGGTTTAGAGCCTTAAACTCTTCAAAGAGCTTTTGATTATGAGGCAATAGGTCCATTGCATAATTCAGAGTATCACCTCGTTCAAGAGGTTCATGCCCGTTTTGAATAAGCAATCTTGTCCACACAACAAGCCTATGATAACCTTCAACCTCGGTGCAGGTTAAAGTCTCGAGATGAAAACAGCAGGGCTTTAACCCCTGGGATTTCAACTCCTCCACCATACCTGCCGTTTTATATTTGCTTAATATGTAATGGTCTTTGTATGTGGACCGCACATTAGGCGCCAGCGTTTTTCCTACGATAAATTTTTTTGACGTAGGGCTTATAAGAACATAAAGGGTTCTTTTCTCTTTTTTGGTGTACTGAGATTTTCTAGGTCTCGGCATAACACATCCATCCTTTTCAAATTAGTTTGCATTGCCAAAAAGGTTGCAAAATCTTACTTGCAACCTTTTTGACCTTTACTACAATACGAAATGATTTCAAGAAACATTTTGTCGTGTTCTCTCTTGGTTATGACTCCCTTACCATAAAGATAATCGTTATAGTATTGCAGCCTAATTTCGCGCGTAGTATAAATGAAATTGGGGTTATTCAACTTCTCCATACATTTCCCTTTGAAGCTAATCTCTGAACATCTATTTATATTATACCGCTAGTTTCTCGTGTAATTCAACTTTTTAGAAAATTTTTAAAAAATTCTTAAAACAGATTTAAACAAACAATGCTCATAAAAAATACTACTTGTCATCTTCATAAAATTATGGTAAAATACTTATAACCTCACCGGAGTTTCAAGCTCCTACATCAATGACCAACGGTCTTGAGTTGGCGAGGTTCATAACATGTTAACCCTGCATCTTGGTGCAGGGTTATTTTTTGCCTATTTATTATGACTTATAATATGCCGATATAATGTACATACAGTTTAAGATTTACCTTTATACAAAAACTCTAAGAGGCTAATTGGACCCAAAACTCATTTAGCAAGCATAGGCTTCTGGTACTAAAATGTACCTTCGCCGATTTATGGGTAACCCCTATAACCCCTAAAAGACAACTTCCTCACAATGTTTTCCCTTCGGTTTTACATTGTGAGTTGACCTTAGTTCAATCATTCGCGAGGCTCTTTTTAAGGTTAGGCGATGCCTAAAAATAAAAATAATTTTAATTGAAATTTGAGGAAAATCACTTAAAAACTTCGATTGATTAAAACAAATTTTAAACGAAAATCATTCGAATTATAAAATTTTTCTATTTAATTTTAAAAGTAAAACACACTCGAAACAATAAGTTTTCACAGTCAGATTAGACACAAAAAGTGAGTATAAAAATATAATTTTCTGATTGAAATTATAATAATTTATTGTTAAAAAAATTGAAATTAATCAATGAATTTATGCTAAATATTAACTTTTTCTTGTCTCTAAAAAGCAAATTAATCGTATTGAACAACGATAAATTTAATCTTGAAAGATAGGTAATTTTAATTTAAACAAAGTATTTTTAAGTCTTCATTTTGTTTGAAAATATTTTCAAATAAATAAATTTTAATGTCTGATAAACCTAAAATTTCGACTTTAAAAATTTTAAAACCGTTGATGTGCAAATACAAAATCACGAGTAAAAATAGAAAATTTTTCTGCACTTTCAGTGCACTTAAAGTGAGTGAAACGCGAACGATTGAATGAAATTCAACTCGTAAAGATGAAATTTTTTGTCTTTACGAGGCGAGCAATTCATTGGGTTATAGGGGCACCCTAAAACGCCGAGGATTACGAATGTATATCAGAAGGCAGTGCTTGTTAACTTAATTTAAGAACTATTTTTACAAGAGTTTATTTATATATAATATAATAATTCTTAAAAACATAACCGCAAAAAAGAATGCAGTTTTGCGATATGCTTCAGAATATTTTGGAACAGCTCTTCCCTGCTGATATTGCTTTGGCCCTACAAAATCAGACAGATCTTTCAATAACAAATTTGGCAACAACTAAAGAATACGCGGAGCTTCACGGTTGCAGCCGAGAATTAATTAAACAATTTCTCAGAGAAGAAAATCGTATTAGCGGTGCAAAACAAATCGGACGAGATTGGGTGCTGCCGAGAGACGCCGACTTCCCTGAAGACAGAAGAAAAAAATGTCAGAAAAAAACATATTGATTTAAATCATTGTTTGTGGTATTATTATATTGCAATTTGACAATGAACAACAAGGAGCAAATTTACAATGGATGTACATTCCGTTCGTCAGTTAATGAGAACTAAAACAATTTATGATATACCGCTTCGTGTTACTTTTTATGCACGTGTTTCAAGTGAAAAGGACGAGCAGTTAAACTCTCTTGACAACCAGATATCCTATTACCGCAACTTTATTAAGAAAAACTCTAACTGGGAGTTTGTTGAGGGCTATATTGATGAAGGTCTTTCCGGTATGAGCACCAAAAAGCGTGAGAACTTTCACAATATGATTGGCGATGCTAAGGCGGGGCTTTTCGACCTCATTATCACAAAGGAAATCACCCGTTTTGCACGTAATACCCTTGACAGTATCCAGTACACTCGCGAATTACTTACAAACGGTGTCGGTGTGTTCTTTCAAAATGACAACATAAACACTCTTGATGAAGACAGCGAACTTCGACTTACCATTATGTCAGGCATCGCTCAAGATGAACTTCGTAAACTATCGTCTCGTATCAAATTCGGTCATCAGGAAGCGATAAAGAAAAATGTTGTCCTTGGGAACAGCCGTATTTTCGGATATCGCAAAGATAACAGAAGGCTTGTTATTGATGAACAAGAAGCTGACATGGTGCGTGAACTATTTACCCTTTATGCTTCCGACCAATATAGCATGAAGCAAATAGAAGACCTTTTTTGGGAAAAGGGCTATCGCAACAACAACGGTAAGCGTATCTGTCATAGCACAATGTCAAATACAATTTCTAATCCTAAGTACAAGGGTTATTATGTTGGAAACAAAGTAAAAATTGTTGATATGTTTACAAAAAAACAAAAGTTTTTACCACCTGAAGAATGGGTTATGTTTAAGGACGAAACGGGCGAAATTGTTCCTGCAATTGTCAGCGAAGAACTTTGGGAACAGGCAAACATTGTTCTTAGAAGGCGTAGCCGTGATGTTAAGAACAG
>JAZONB010000072.1:0-1872 GCA_045654305.1 Acutalibacteraceae bacterium
CTTATATTCAAACCGGGCGATAAGTCTTAACTTTACGAATTTCTTCCAAAACAAGTTGAACTATTTTATCAATATCGGGCTGTGCATTGAACGAATTTCCTGCTTTACCATCGCTTGAGAACAGTTTAATCTTCTTTGTGCATTCTTGTTTAACCGCTTCAACTGCGGCAGGCACCAAATCAATGATTCCCTTATCTAAATCGGTGAATTTGCTAAGCTCTGCTTTTACAGCTGCAATATTAATATCAGTAAAAATATTAACCTTGCTTATTCCCTCTTTGATAGCACGTCTGAAATCATCGTCTGTAAGACCTGAGCCACCGTGTAAAACAAGGGGCACATCAATGGTATTAGCAATAGTCTTTATTCTGTCAAAATCAAGCTTTGGCGGCAACTTATATGCACCGTGAGCGTTACCTACAGCAATAGCAAGTGCATCTACGCCTGTTTTTTCAACATAATCCTTAGCAAGCTTGGGGTCGGTGAAAAAAGCACTTGGGTCTGTAAGAATAGAACTACCCTCTGCTGAACCCTCGTTATCGCCAACGTGACCTAACTCACCCTCGATTGTAGCGCCATAGGAGTGAGCAATTTCAGCCATTTCTTTAACCTTTTCAACATTGACCTCATACGGGTCGGTAGAGCAGTCATACATAATAGAAGTGAAGCCCAACTCCAATGCTTTAAGGCAGGTTTCCTTTTTCAAGCCGTGGTCTAAATGGATAACAATCGGCACGCTTGCCTTTTTAGCCATTGGAATGAGAAAATAAGAAAGTTCTTCCAAAGGTCCGTACGGGAAAAGTACCTCTGCAGTTCCCATAATTATAGGAGACTGATTTGCTTCTGCTGCAGCAACAATTCCGCGAGCAAGCTCTAAAGTAACAGCGTTAAACAATCCAACTGCATACTTGTTCTTTTTCGCAGGGATTAAAACCTGATTTAAATTTACTAACATTGTGCATTCCTCTTTTTTTCAAGCTAATACTTGTTAATATTTCTTTAAATATAATACACCTCACCAATATTTTTGTCAAATATAATTTATGTAACATTTCTCTTTTTAGCTCATATTTTGAAAATAGAGGTGATTTTTATGGATAAAAGCTTGATTGAAAGCTATAAACAAGAAATGCTCAGAATGTACACAAACCGAACTAACACCGCCATTCCTGTAATTGAAAATATGCAAGAAGTCCCCGCGCCACAAGAAAATAACAGTAACACACAAACCGCTGTGGATAACGAGACTGCAACAGGTAAACTTCAGGGAATTGCTACCTCGATTAGAGGACTGTATTTCGTTCCTAACACAAAAGTGACGGTTTTTACGGGAACACCCCAAAATATGCAGGTGATTGATACTTCAGTTACAGACCAGAACGGCAAAACAAAGGAATTTATTTTGCCGACTCCCGCCAAAGCCGAATCTTTGGCACCTCAAAATCAGGTGATTCCTTACGGACTTTACAATATGATGTTTGAGGCAGACGGTTATATAACCAATATACATCTGAACGTTCCGGTATTCCCGTCAGTAACCTCTCGTCAAACCTCAAATCTGTTACTTTTAGAAACTGCGGGGGTTAATAAAGGCCCTCGTATTTTCGATGAGCTTCAAAGCTATAATCTATAAGGAGGATTAGATATGCCCGAAGCACTCCTTCCCGTCATACCCGAAAACATCACAGTACATTTAGGAGCTCCAAGCTCTTCTGCACAAAATGTCACAGTGAATTTTATTGACTACATTAAAAATGTGGCCTCAAGCGAAATTTACCCCACTTGGCCCGAAAATGCTCTGAGAGCCAATATTTACGCTATAATTTCCTTTGCATTGAACCGAATTTACACAGAATACTACCCCGCCAGAGG
>JAZONB010000073.1:0-3590 GCA_045654305.1 Acutalibacteraceae bacterium
ACTGTGACGAGGGTAATTTAGAATGGGTGAAAATACCTGATGTCTACTCCCTGCCCCTATGGCAGGGAGATAAAATATTTTTGCATTTAATTGAGAGAAAGGTACCTTTCTTTTCCCTTAAATTAATGTACGAGGGTGAAACCCTTATAAATGCGGTATTAAACGGCGAAAAACTGAATTTAGGTGATTATTTATGAAAATCTGTCTTTACGGCGCATCCAGTAATAACATAGATAAGGCTTACATTGACGCTACCGAAAAATTGGGCGAGGAAATGGCAAAAAGAGGCCATACCCTGATATACGGCGGAGGTGCCGCAGGTGTTATGGGCGCAGCCGCAAGGGGAGCGTCAAAAGCTGACGGCGAAATCGTGGGTATTTCCCCAAGATTTTTTGATGTAGACGGCGCACTTTACGATAAATGCACCGATTTTATCTATACCGAAACTATGCGAGAAAGAAAGCAGCTGCTTGTTGATATGTCTGACGGTTTTGTTATTATGCCCGGAGGTCCCGGTACCTTTGACGAGCTTTTTGAAACCTTGGCCTTAAGACAATTAGGACTTCACAACAAGCCTATCGCAATTTTCAACATAAACGGATACTATAATCCGATAGCCGAAATGCTTAAATCCGCCTTTGAGGGTGGCTTTATGAATAAAGAAATACTAGACCTTGTTCCTCTTTTTGAAGAAGAGGCTGAACTTTTAAAATACTTAGAGGATAATCAAAACGGTACAGGCGATTTTTCGGTTTTAAAGGATATAAAGCAAAAATGACCGATGCCGTATATGTTTTAAAATGTGAGGAAAAGGATAAAAAAACAATTTCAAAAAAAGCTTATGATTTTGTGATTTCCTTGGCACAAAAAGAATTAAACACAAATGACGGCTTGGAAATATCTAGGGACAAAAACGACAAACCGTATTTTAAAAATCACCCCGATTTTCACTTTAACATTTCCCACAGCGAAGATTTGATAGCAGTGGCGTTTTCCTCTTCACCTGTTGGGGTTGACATTGAAAAACTGCGTGATGTAAATTTAAAAATTGCTGAGCGCCGTTTTTGCGAAGAGGAAAAGGCGTTCATCAAAAATAACCAAGACTTTTTTTATGTATGGACCCGAAAGGAAGCTTATTTAAAAAGAACAGGGCAAGGACTAAGAAGAAGCCTTTCGTCCTTTTGTGTTCTTGAAAGTAATAGTATTAAAACCTTTAAGGCAGACGATTACATTGTCTCGGTTTGCAGTGACAGTGTAGAAGATTTTAGTTTGATAAATTAAGGAGAATTTTTTGTGGCAGACCTTAGAAAAGAAATTGAAAGACGGCGCACATTTGCGATTATTTCCCACCCTGACGCCGGTAAAACCACACTTACTGAGAAATTTTTGCTCTACGGAGGTGCTATTCAGACCGCAGGCTCGGTTAAAGGCAAGGCTACGGCTAAGCACGCTGTGAGCGACTGGATGGAGCTTGAAAAACAAAGAGGTATTTCTATCACCTCATCGGTAATGCAGTTTGAATATGAGGGTTACTGCATTAATATTCTGGACACCCCAGGACATCAGGACTTCTCAGAGGACACCTACCGCACACTTATGGCGGCAGACAGCGTCGTTATGGTTATAGACGCCGCAAAGGGTATTGAAGCTCAGACCCGTAAGCTTTTCAAGGTTTGCGCTATGAGAAATATCCCCATTTTCACCTTTATTAACAAGCTTGACCGAGAAGCCCGTGACCCGTTCGAGCTTTTAGACCAACTCGAAAAAGAGTTTGGAATCGGCACCTATCCCGTTAACTGGCCCATCGGTTGCGGTGTTAGTTTTAAGGGTGTTTTTGACCGTGACAAACGTGAAATTTTAACCTTTAACGAGTTTCATCGGGGTCAGGATAAGATTAAACCTATACAATGTGACATTACCGATACCGAAAAGCTTGATGAGCTGATAGGTCCTTACCAACGAGAAGAACTTGTCGACCAGATTGAGCTTTTGGACGGAGCGAGCTTTGAGTTTGACCTTGAAAAGGTGAGATGCGGTAAGCTCACACCCGTTTTCTTCGGCTCAGCGCTTACCAACTTCGGTATTGAGCCTTTTCTTGAAAACTTCCTTAAGATGACCACCTCTCCCCTTGCCCGTAAATCGGGTGACGAAGAGATAAGCCCATTTGAGGAAACATTTTCTGCATTCGCTTTCAAAATTCAGGCGAATATGAATAAAAACCACCGCGACAGAATAACATTTTTCCGTATTTGCTCGGGTAAATTTGAGCGCGGTGCCGACTATTTCCACGTTCAGGCGGGCAAACCAGTTCGCCTTTCACAGCCTCAGCAAATGATGGCTGATGACCGACAGATTATAAACGAAGCCTATGCGGGCGACATTATCGGTGTTTTCGACCCCGGTATTTATTCTATCGGCGACACCGTTTGTTCTCAAAAGCGCAAAGTGGAGTTTGAGGGTATCCCCACCTTTGCACCCGAGCATTTTTGTCAGATTGAGCAAAAGGATTCGCTTAAGAGAAAGCAGTTTGTAAAGGGCGTTGAACAGATAGCACAAGAGGGTGCAATTCAGATTTTCCACGACCCCGGAACAGGTATGGAAAGGGTTATTGTCGGTGTTGTCGGCGTGCTTCAGTTCGAGGTGCTTGAATACCGCCTTAAATACGAATACAATGTTGATGTTATCCGAAATGACCTGCCCTACAGTTATATCCGTTGGGTTAAGAATAAGGATATTGATATAAAGAAACTCAATTTGACCTCTGACACAAAGTGGGTACAGGATTTCAAGGGCAACAATCTTCTCATATTCACAAGCGAATGGAATATTAACTGGGCGCTTGAGCGTAATGAAGGTCTTATTTTAGAGGATTTCAGCAAGGATTAGTTTTTAACACAAAATTATGTGGAGGTGACCGAAATGAATTATCTGCACCGAACTTGGACCGAAATAGATATAAATGCTATTTTGAATAATTTTAGGGCAATTAAAAGCTCTTGCAATAAAAAGGTGTTTGCTGTTGTAAAGGCTGATGCCTACGGTCACGGCGCAAAAGAGGTCGCAAAGGCTTTGCAAGAAAACGGCGTGGATGCCTTTGCCGTTTCTAATATTGTTGAAGCGGAAGAACTGCGAGAGGCGGGTATCACTCTGCCTATACTTGTCCTCGGCTATACCCCCGCCGAACTCGCTGACCGTTTAGCCAAAGCCGATATTACACAGTGTGTCTTTTGTAAAGAATATGCCGAGAATTTAAACCGAAATGCCCAGTCCTTCGGAGTACAGCTTAATGTTCATATTAAATTGGATACGGGTATGGGGCGAATTGGTTTCGATTGCCGTACAGATGAACTTAAAGGTTTAGATGATATAAAAGAGGTTTTAAAGCTCTCTAACCTTACCGCTGAGGGTATTTTCACTCATTTTGCTGTTGCTGACTCTTTGAACGGTGAGGATATAGCATTCACAAGTGAACAGGAGCAAAGATTCCAAAAGACTGTAAGTATCCTAGAACAAAGCGGACACACCTTTAAAGTGCGTCACTGCGAAAACTCCGCCGCTACACTCAGTATGCTCTCAGACAATGTTGACGC
>JAZONB010000074.1:0-3341 GCA_045654305.1 Acutalibacteraceae bacterium
GAAAAATTAAGAAAAGGCAGATAAGTTGACTTTATTTTAAAAAAGATGTAAAATGACCTTGTTAGGAGGAATTAAAATGAAAAAGAATAAAAAAGGATTTATTAGTGAGTTTAAAGAGTTTATAATGCGTGGCAACGTGCTTGATATGGCTGTCGGTGTTATTATTGCTACTGCTTTTGGCAAAATAACCACAAGTCTGGTCAACGACGTTATAATGCCTGCTATCGGTTTGTTGACAAGTGATGGTGCAAGTTTTACTGAAAAACTCAATTGGACAATTACCGGTACCGAAACAACAATTGGCTTCGGATTATTTATTGAAACGATTATTAACTTTCTCATAATCGGTTTCGCAGTATTTTCAATGATAAAAATCATTAATAAATTGCGCGAAGTTGCTGAAATAAAACTTTTGAAGAAAAAAGAAGAGGAAGAGGCTGCTGAGGAAACTCCAAAAGCACCTACAACAGAAGAATTGCTTGCCGAAATCCTTGCAGAAATTAAGAAAAAAGATTAAAAAAGAAGGACCCCATATATCAACTGCACTTAAGTGGTGATATATGGGGTTTTTTTATATTATGTATCCACCGTTAACGCCGAAGACCTGACCTGTAATATAATCTGCTTTGTCGCTTGCTAAAAATTCAATAGCGGAAGCGATTTCGTCTGCGCTACCCATTCTGCCAAGGGGTATTGTTTCGACAAACTCAGCAAGCTCCTCAACTGTGAAATTCGAGTTCATACTTGTTTCAATCAGTCCGGGAGTTATGCAGTTAACGGTGATTCCACTAGGTGCCAATTCCTTGGCAAGCGCTTTTGTAAGGCCGATTACACCGGCTTTAGAGGCGGAATAAGCAACCTCGCAAGAGGCACCGACTTCACCCCACATAGAAGATATATTAATAATTTTTCCCGATTGTTTACTAACCATTGATGGAGTAACAGCTTTACAGCAATTAAATACACCTTTTAAATTAACATCAATAATCCTATCAAAATCAATTTCGTCAGTTTCGGTTATTAACCCTTGATAGGCAACGCCCGCGTTGTTAACAAGAATATCAAGACTGCCAAACTTATAAAGCGTTTCTTTAACCATCAAATCAACTTCAAGCTTGTTTGCCACATTTGCCTTGTGCGTCATTACAGAATAACCGTTAGCGCTAAGGGAACGGGCGAGGAGGGAGGCTGATTCGTAAGAATTATTATAGTTAATTACAACATTGTATCCCTTTTGTGCAAAGAGAATTGCGGTTGCGGCACCAATACCTTTTGAGGCACCGGTTATTAAAACAGTTTTACTCATCGTCATCACCTAAACGTTTTTTATTTAGTATAACATATTTAAAATAAAAAGCAAATATTTTTTTACTATAAATTGCGGTGTCAATTAATGTGTATTCATATATATAGTATGGTTAACATAATGGGTTTACATAACATTTTAAAGGTTACAAAATTGTAATTGACATAATATTTTTTTGGTGTATAATGGTTTTTGTAATTGATTTTAAGCGTTTTACAGCAAGTTTCCACGATTTTTTAAATTTAGGAAACTGTTTTTTTGCCTTAATATAAGTTTACATAAAACTTTAATTTTCTATATATTGTATTCCTTGATTTCGGAATCACAAGTTCTTGAAGTTATATCTTGTCCGCTTTTTGCATAGTATTAGACAGACTAATTTAAAGGGATGTTGTTTGTGCAAAAGGGTAGGGTTCTAAATTTAAGGCATTTTAATAAGGTATTTGCTTTTTTTCGTTTAAATTCATATATTATTACTCTCACAGTCGTGTGCATTTCGGGGATAGCACTCGGTATATTTGGTACTGAATTCAACGAAAAATTTCTTAGAGTATTTATGAGTTATACCGAAAGATTTTTAGAGTTGAGAAGAGAGAATAAGTTTCTCCCGATTTTTACAGATTCCTTAATACTGAATTTTTGTTTTCTACTCCTTGTATTTATATTAGGGACATCGGTAACCGGTATAACTTTGACGCCTATTTTGGTTTTTGTTCGAAGTCTAATTTTCGGTGCGATTTCTGGGATAGTTTATTCAGAATACTCTTTAAAAGGTATTGCTTTTAATGCTTTGATTTTAATTCCTCCCGCGCTTATTACAATAATTTTCTTGATTTTATCTGCTCGGGAGGCTATGAGATTCTCTTTGCTTTTAATAGGGCAAACTTTACCCGAAAACAAACCACAAAATTTAAGTTTTGCTTTTAGCAGATATTGTGTTAAAAATTTATTATTATTTATTCCCGTTATTATCTCATCGGTTTTAGACGGTTGGTTATCAATAAAACTATTTTCGTTTTTCGATTTTTAATGTTATGAAAGGATAGGAGGTGCAAAAATGGAGAACAGTATCAGAGTTTTCAATAATTATTTAATTAACGAGAAAAAATCTTCAAACAATACAATTGAATCTTATATGCGTGATGTATTACAGTTTTCTGCTTTTTGTGCCCAATATAACATTAAAAAAATTACTAAGATCGACAGCGTTACGATGGATAACTACTTCCATTATTTAACTGCACAAAATAAATCGGAAGCAACAAAACTTCGTATTATCGCTTCTTTACGTTCATTTTTTCGTTGTCTTACCGCAAAAGGCTTATACAACGGTAATCCGTTAGAAGGTATCAACATTAAAAAGAATGAAAAACAGCTTCCGGGAGTTTTAGATGAGAAAGAAGTTGTCTTGTTACTTTCTCAGCCTGATGGCAAGGATTTCAAGAGTATAAGGGATAAAGCTATGCTTGAGGTTCTTTATGCTACAGGAATTAAAGTTTCTGAGCTGATAGATTTAACAGTAGGGGAGATAAACCTACAAATTGGTATTCTAAGCATCAAAAGCGGTAAAAAGGAGCGTATGGTTCCGCTTTATCCGGCCGCTGTAAAGAGCGTTGCAAATTATTTGGTTAATGTGAGACCTGCAATTGTGCTTGAAGATAATGTAGACAAGCTATTTACAAATATGAATGGCAAGCCGATGTCAAGACAGGGTTTTTGGAAAATTATTAAACATTACGCCGACACTGCAGGCATACAAAAGGATATAACACCGCACACGTTAAGACATTCATTTGCGGCACACTTGCTTGAAAACGGCGCAAAGCTTTCTGATATTAAAGAAATGTTAGGACATTCTGATATTTCTTCCACACAAATCTATGCACAAATGATGAAAAATAAGTATGCATCGGCATATACTAAATTTCATCCGATGGCTAATAAATAAAAAAGCTCTCTAAATGAGCTTTTTTTATTTTGTAAAGATAAAGGGAAGCTCCCTAAAAATTTAATTACCAATTATACTAAATGAATA
>JAZONB010000075.1:0-3025 GCA_045654305.1 Acutalibacteraceae bacterium
CCTTTCGGAATGAAGCTTTACACAAAGGGTGTTTTGGTGGTTGATTTGACCGATGTTGCTACCGAGAACGGAAATTTTAACCCCGCAAAGCAAGCGGGTATTAAAAAGGGTGACTATGTACTGTCGGTAAACGGAAAGGAAATTTCCGCTAATGAAGATTTGGTTAGTATTGTTCAAGCTTCAAACGGCAATACGCTTAAACTTAAAGTTTTGCGAAATAACAAGGAAATGACCTATAATGTCACCCCGATAATGTCGAGTGACACCGCCACCTACAAAATCGGAATTTGGGTGAGAGACTCCTCGGCGGGAATTGGAACGCTCACATTTTACAGTCCGTCAACCGATATTATCTGCGGACTCGGTCACGGCGTATGCGATGAGGATACGGGCGAGCTTTTGAACCTTAAATCGGGCGAAATTGTGTCGGCGGAAATTTTTTCGGTTGAAAAGGGTGTAAAAGGCACGCCAGGTCAACTCAAAGGCAGACTATCGGCTGATACGCTCGGCCGTATTCAGCTTAACTGCAACGGCGGTGTGTATTCCCTTATAACGGGCGAAATCCCGATGGACAATTTAACCGAGGTCGCCCTTAAAACCGAGGTGCAAAACGGCTCGGCGCAAATACTTTGCACGATAGACGGCAGTGGCCCACAGCTTTATGACTGCCAAATAGAACTGAAAAAAGGTAAGTTCGACTCTGCCACGCAGAATATGATAGTAACCGTCACCGACCCCGAGCTTTTAGAGACAACGGGCGGTATTGTTCAAGGGCTTTCGGGCAGTCCAATTTTGCAAAACGGCAAGCTTGTGGGGGCTGTGACACACGTGCTGATTGACGACCCGACCAAGGGTTACGCCATTTTCGCCGAAAATATGCTCGAAAACGCCCAAAAGGCAGAAAAAAACCTTAAAAAGGCATCATAAATCAAAACCGTAGGGGACGGCGCCTCGACGTCCCGCATATAACAAAACCCAAGGTTTAATCACCTTGGGTTTTTATTAATCAATTCCTAAAAGCCAGTTTACTGATACCTTTAAAATCTTCGCTAATTCTCTGAGTTCATAATCCGCAACAAATCTTGTGCCGATTTCAATTCTTGAAATGCTGTCTCTCTCGATTATAATTCCATTAACCTGTAACTGTGCCGCCAAATCGCTTTGGGTAAGTCGCAATTTGCATCTTGCCTCGTGAACTCTGTCCCCGCAAATATTCTTCTTACCATTATAATCATAAATCTTCATATACTTATCATCTCCAAAATACGCTAAAGATTTGAATTTATCTTGACTTTAGCATATTTGAAGGATATAATTGTGTTAAAGATAAGAATTTCAACAATAAGGATAAACTATGGATTATTTGGACTTTAAAAATTGGAAAAACACACATATTACCGAAATGGAAGACCTGACGTTTTCAAAGCCCACCGACTTTTTCATTTATGTGAGATTTACAGAAAAAAGTCAGTTTAATTTTAAAAGTGAAAGGGTATTGTTTGCAGAAACACCCGAAGAAGCAGTAGGTTATATTCGTCATATTTTTATTTATGACATTTTAAATGATGTGGTGGATGATTTAGAACTTGATTTTAAACAGTCTTCTGAGGAAACGCAAAATGATGCAATTCTCTTATTTAATTATTGGTATAAATTAGGTAAGATTCCCACCGAAAATTTTGATTTTATAAACTTTAAAAAGTTTTGCGAAGATTTTAATTCCAATTTTAGTTTCGGCAGAAATTCAGAGTATGAGATTATGATTTTAAACGATGCCGATTCTTTAAGAGATTTTTTAATAAAAAAATATTCTAAAGTCAAAAATTTCGATAGAAAAAGGATAGCTGACATTTGTAGTACCGAGCTGTTCGCAGGTAAACCTTTGAAAGATTTTCTCACTGAACTTTTTAGGTGATTTTTGACTTAACAGCAACATTATAACCCTACATTCTAAGCAGAGTAGAATTAACCCCAAGACATTAGGTGTCTTGGGGTTTTTGTGTTAATATCCATTTTTTAGAGTTGTTTTCAATATATTCCCACGTTTCGTTATAATCTTCTTGATTGCGAATTATGTGGTCATAATATCTCGGTTGCCAAATATTTTCAGCATATTCTTTATTACAAAACCTTTTAAATGTGCTAACAAATTTTGCAATAACCGAATTCCTATTATCCGTAGGGACGCCTGTCCCTACATTGATTTTTGATAATATCTTCTTCCTGTCTTTAACACATATAGTAATAAAATACGCACCGTTTTGGTTGTAATCAAAATTTTCTAATCTGTTTTGTTTTCTTTGTACCGCCAAAAGATTATACCATCTTTTCCTGTTTTACCTTGTGGTCGATGATGTGACGGGATGCCAATTCCTTGCGAATTTCCTCAAGGGTGATGCCCATTTCATTCATAAGCACCATTATGTGATAGGTAAGGTCGGCGATTTCGTAAATTGTTTCTGCCTTGTCGCCCGATTTGGCGCCGATAATAACCTCGGTGGATTCCTCGCCCACCTTTTTAAGAATTTTATCCACTCCCTTTGAGAAAAGGTAGGTGGTATATGAGCCCTCCGGCATGGTTGCCTTGCGGTCAGCCAACATATCATAAAGATTATCTAAGGAAAATTCTTCTCTTGTATCACTCTTGAAAATTTCATTTGTAAAACAAGAGTCGCTACCCTTGTGGCAAGCGGGACCGTCCTTTTCAACCATAACCACAAGCGCATCGTTATCACAGTCGGCTGTGATAGACACAATGTGCTGATAGTTTCCGCTTGTCTCCCCTTTAAGCCACAGCTCGTTTCTCGAACGGCTGTAAAAACAGGTCAGCTCCTTTTCCATAGAAATTTTAAGGCTTTCGGCATTCATATAGGCCACCGTCAAGACCTTTTTGGAATGAGCGTCCACCACAACGGCGGGGATAAGTCCCTTTTCATCGAATTTCAAACTGTTTATATCTATCATTTCAAATGCTCCTAACCACAATATCGTTTTTCTTCAAAGTTTCTTTAAGCTCGCTGATTTT
>JAZONB010000076.1:0-1602 GCA_045654305.1 Acutalibacteraceae bacterium
ACTCCAAGCAGAAGTGGAATGACCTTGCCGAGGGAATGGACCATATTATGGCAGAGTTTGCACTCTGCATGAGAAAGGACGAAAGTCCTGATTCCACTGAAGCACAAAACCTTGTAAAAATGCTGCAGAACCATATCACCGTGAATTACTATCTTTGTACAAACGAAATACTGGCAGGTCTCGGTCAGATGTATGTAGCGGACGAGCGCTTTACGAACAACATTGATAAGCACGCTGACGGTACTGCTACGTTTATCTGTGAAGCAATTGCGGTGTATTGCAGTAAGTAAATTCCAATTTGTAGGTAAACGGATGAAAAAGCAGATTGCAAATATAGTATCAAGCTCTAGAATTTTACTTAGTATAACTCTGTTGTTCTGCCCTGTGTTTTCAGTTGGGTTTTACTGTACATATATTTTATGCGGATTTACCGATATGGTGGATGGAGTAGTAGCAAGAAAGACAAATACTGTCAGTGAATTCGGAGCAAGGCTAGACACCACCTCAGATTTTATTTTCTTTGCAGTGACACTTATTAAATTGTTGCCTATAATTCATATTCCGAAATGGATATGGGCATGGATTGTTATAATTACAATTATTAAAATTTTTAATGTTATATTGGGTTTTATCTATACGAAAAAGTTAATCTCTTTGCATACTGTGATGAACAAAATTACGGGACTGTTATTATTTCTTATACCGCCCACATTACAGTTTATTGAAATAAAGTACAGTTTAATTGCAGTATGCATTGTTGCAACAATATCTGCAATTCAAGAAGGATATTACATAAGAAAAGGTCAGGAAGTATGATTATGGAATTTAATGAAAAATTACAAAGCTTGCGAAAAAATAAAGGACTTACTCAGGAAGAACTTGCAGAAGTGCTATTCGTGTCTCGAACTGCAATTTCAAAATGGGAATCAGGCAGAGGATATCCAAGCATAGATTCTCTGAAAACGATAGCAAAATATTTTTCGGTGACAATAGATGAACTTCTTTCAAGTGGTGAAGTCTTAAATATCGCAGAAGAAGATAACAAACAAAAAGAAAAGCATTTGAAAAGCTTAGTCTTTGGTCTTTTAGATATAAGTGCTTTGATGTTCTTCTTCCTGCCATTTTTCGGACAAAAAGCAAAAGGAATTGTACAAGAAGTTTCGCTATTGTCCTTAAACGGAATTTCAAGTTATTTAAGGATTGCGTATTATGCTGTTGTAATCGCAATTATAGTATATGGAATTTTAACCCTTACTTTTCAAAACTCTCAAAAGCTGTTTTGGGTACAAAACAGAGAAAAAATATCGCTTATATTAAATGCGGTAGCGGTATTTTTGTTTATTATAAGCTCTCAAGTCTATGCAGGAGCTTTCCTGTTTATATTCCTCATAATAAAGGCGTTAATGCTCGTGAAATGGCAATGACACGGAAAGTATCACCGATGTGACGACACAATTCTTGAGATTTTTAATACCTTTCTGTAAAGTGTATTCAGGCGAAAGCCAAATACACAAAAGGAAGGTTTAAAAAATGAAAAGAAAAAGTTTTTACAGTGGGTTGGGGTTACTTGCATTGTTCATTATATGGACAGTAGCTCTTGGG
>JAZONB010000077.1:0-3767 GCA_045654305.1 Acutalibacteraceae bacterium
TGCCCTTTAATATCCGCTTTTCTGTAAACTATATTTATTCTTTCTTTTGGCTTTTTACCAATAGCACAAAGGGTTTCATAATCACTGAAAACACAAGTCGGACCCAAGACACTTACAAACTCTGCAAGCTCTTCTAAGTCCCCACAGATATTGTAAATTATCATATTGCCGTCAAGCATAGCGATAACACACTTGTCCTCGTCTTGCGTCCAAAAAAGCACCTTTTCATCGTCTTTGTATGAGTTGTAAAGACATTTAATCTTAACCCATTCTGCTGACAAAGCATCAACAAATGGTAATTCATTTACAAGCGAAATCATTTAATTTCCCCACTGCAAATGCCCTGTAGTATAAGGCTTGAAAGCTCAAACAAGTCTTTAAAATCCTGTTTATTTGCAACCGATGAAGAAGAATGAATATAACGGCAAGGCAAGGATAGTGCAACCGTTCTTACTCCCTCTCGGCTTAAATGAATAGCGCCCGAATTATTACCGCCTGTAACCGCTGATTTTGGCTGACATTTGACCGAACTGTTTAAAGCGGCATTATAATACTCTCTGTCATAAACAGTAGCTCTGTCCATAAACGAAACAGCAGGACCGCCACCTAATTTGCAAACCAGCTTTTCATCACTAACACCCGCAATATCATAAGCGGTAGTACCCTCTAACACAATAGCGCTGTCAGGATTTATCGCAAAGGCAGACACCTTAGCGCCCCTTAGTCCTACCTCTTCCTGTACGGAAAAGCTACCATAAAAATCGTATTCCTGGAACTCTTTTATAAGTTTAATAAGCACTGCACAACCAACACGGTCATCCAAGGCTTTAGAGATTATATATTCCCCGTTTTCCTCATACTCACCGCACAAAACTGCCCTGTCGCCAAGGGAAACAAATTTTAGTGCTTCCTCTTTAGAGCTAGCACCGATATCGATATACAAGCTGTCTTCTTTGGGCAGTTTTTTTCTTTGCTCGGCATCTATAAGGTGAATAGGTTTACCGCCTATAACTCCGTTTAATTTGCCATTTATCTTGACACTTCTGAACATTAAGGCAGATACATCAATGCCACCAACGGTTTTGAATTTCAAAAAACCGTCAGCAGTAACAGAGGAAATAATAAGGCCTACTTCGTCCATATGAGCGTCAAGCATTACTTTTTTAAGGGGTCTATTCTTTCCCTTTTTAAAGGCGATAATATTACCTAAATTATCTGTTTTATATTCACAGTAATCCTTGATTTCACTGATTATAAAATCTCTAACTGTTCTTTCATCACCCGATGTGCCGTCAAGATTACAAAGCTTTTTTAAAATTTCAAGCATTCTTGACACCTCCCGACAGAACGTACTCGCAAAGCGCATCGCAAACACTTTGCAAATCAGCCAAATCCACAACCTCGGTATCGGTGTGCATATTTCTGAGCGGTATTGATAAAGTACCCGTGCGAACACCCTCTTTATTTACAGAAATCATATCTGCATTAGTACCAGTTTTTCCTCCCATTACCTCCGTGGTATACTTTATTTCTTTGTCTTCGCAGATTGATATGAGCTTTTGGGAAATAGCCTTGTCTAGTACAGGTGACATTCCTATCATAGCTCCACTTCCCAATGGAGAACATTCCTCACTGCTTACACTCGGTCCGTCACCAAACGAAACATCAACAGCTATAGCCTCCTGCGGGTCGATTTTAAAAGAGGCTGTTCTGATACCTCTTAGTCCCAACTCCTCACTGTCACTCAAAACAAACGCTACATTAACGGGAAGTTTTTTGTTCTTTAGTTTTTCAGCCACAGTTATAAGGCACGCCACAGCAGAGCGGTTATCAAATGAACGACCGCTAACTCTGTCACCTATAAGCTCTTTTGAGGTATTCGCGAAGGTTACGAAGTCGCCAACAGATACTATATCCTTTGCCTTTTCACCTAAGGCTGTATCTAATTTTATTTCTTCAATACTTTTGAAAGTGGTATCACCCTCTGCAAGATGAGGAGGCGTACTGCAAAAAACTGCAGTAATCTTTTCCTTGCCGTGAACTGTTACTCTGCGAGAGGGCAAACAACGAATATCTATTCCACCGGCATTACTGACCGTTAAAAATCCGTTTTCGTCAATATTTGTTATTATCATACCGATTTGGTCAATATGAGCGTCAAGCATTAGGGTATAGTCACTTTCCCCCTTCAAAAAACCGATAACTGTTAAATTATCGGTTTTCTCACACTCGCAAAACTCTGACAGCATCCCGAAAGCCAAATCAGAGGCTTCACTAATATTTCCAATACCGTCAACACTCGATAATGCAAAAAGTCTTTTCTTTAACTTAATCACAGTTTATTTACTAACTCCTTAAAGTAGTTGCCTCTTGCGGCAAAGTTTGGAAAACTGTCAAAACTCGCACACGCAGGACTTAGTGTTACAATATCCCCTGCCTTGGCGGTTTTGTGTGCCAATTCCACAGCCTCATCAATATTTTTAACCCTTATGATTTCGGGGTTGCCATTATAATCAGGATTATTTCTTACTGCCTGTTCTATTTTGTCCGCAGTATCACCGCAAAGGTAAAGTTTCTGGACCTTTTCTAAAACATAAGGCACCATAGGCTCAAACGGAATATGCTTGTCATAACCGCCCGCAATAAGGTATACCTTTTGGTTAAAGGCTTTAAGTCCTGCTATCGTTCTTGTAGGACTTGAGGCAATAGAATCGTTATAATATTTAACACCGCCGACTTCTCGAACATACTCAATTCTGTGTTCTACACCGCCGAATTCTCTTGCAACCTTTTTAATTGAATCAACACCGACATATCCCCATACTGCCGCAATAGCGGTAAGATAATTAGCTACATTGTGTTCGCCGATAATAGCAATTTCTTTTTTGTTTATAATGGGCAAATCCATACCTCTGTATGACATACAAAGCATTCCGTCTTCATTCACCCAAGCGCCGTTATTAAGCTGACGCTCCATACTAAAGCCTAAAGACTGACCTCTGACATCTTTTCTGAAGCTTTCGGTTATTTCGTTGTCACGGTTTAAAATAGTACGGGAAAAGGCATTTTGGTGCATAATGATATTTTTCTTTGCCTCAACATATTCGTCCATATCCTTGTGCACATCCAAATGATTTGGCGCCACGTTTGTAACAACAGCCACATCAGGACTTTTACGCATTGAAATTAACTGAAACGAGGATAATTCAACTACAACAAAATCATCCTTTGTAATATTTTCGATTTCGGGGAGCAAAGGTTTGCCAATATTACCGCCGACAAAAACCTTTTTGCCTTCTGCTTCAAGCATTTTGGCAATAAGTGTAGTGGTTGTGGTTTTTCCGTCAGAGCCTGTTACCGCAAAAATGGTAGCGGGACACAAATCGAAAAAGACTTCCATTTCGCTTGTCACAGCAATACCTTTTTTGCGAGCCTCCTCAAGCTCGGGTAAATTCCAATTCATACCGGGGGTGCGGAAGATAATATCGACCTCTAAATTGTCGAGATAATTCTCACCCAAACGAAGCTCAGCTCCTGCCTTTTCAATTTCATCAGCAGTATCTCCTATTAACTCCCTTGTACGGCGGTCACAGGCATACACCTTAGCACCCATATTTAAAAAGTTTAATATAAGCGGTGTATTACTGATACCAATACCGCACATAGCAATCTTTTTGCCTCTTATTTGTTCAAAAAACTGTTTATAATCCAAGCCTATTCCCCCAAAAAAGAATATATATTAATATTATACTGGAAAAATAATCAAA
>JAZONB010000078.1:0-8216 GCA_045654305.1 Acutalibacteraceae bacterium
ATTGCTGAACTCGAAAATGAATGTTTTTCAGCTCCTTGGAGTGAGAAAACCTTAAACGAGGCAATAGAGAACGGCACAGTTTTCTTTGTCGCCAAAAACGGCGGTAAAACGGTGGGATATGTTGGAATTTCCTGTGTTTTGGACGAGGGTTACATTACCAATGTTGCCGTAACCCAGAGTATGCGAAAAAAAGGCGTTGGCACCGCCCTTTTAAACCGAGTTTTTTCTCACTGCCGTGACAATCAGCTTTCCTTTGTGTCACTTGAAGTAAGAGAAAGCAACCAAAACGCCATTTCCCTTTACGAAAAATCAGACTTTAAGGCAGAGGGGAAACGGAAAAACTTTTACGATAACCCAAAAGAGGACGCACTTATACTTACTAAGAGGTTTTAAAGATGATAATTTTAAGCATTGAAAGCTCCTGTGACGAAACAAGCGTTGCAGTCTGCAAAGGCAGAGAAGTGCTTTCAAATATAGTGGCAACACAGATAGAAGAACATAAAATTTACGGTGGAGTAGTCCCCGAAATCGCTTCAAGAAGACATACCGAGGCTATCTCTCAAGTTTGCGACCAAGCGGTAAAAGAGGCGGGTATCACCTATGGCGATATTGAGGCTGTAGCTGTAACCTTTGCACCGGGTCTTATCGGAGCGTTACTTGTGGGGGTTAACTTTGCAAAGGGCTTGGCACTCTCTTTAGGAGTACCCTTAATCCCTGTTCATCATCTCCGTTCTCACATTGCCGCTAACTATATCGCCCACCCCGATTTGAAACCGCCTTTTTTGTGTCTTTTGGTGTCGGGCGGCAACACCGTTATTGCCGAGGTTACAGATTACACGAAATTCAACATCTTAGGCGCCACCTTAGACGATGCCGCCGGTGAATGCTTTGATAAAGCCGCTCGCTTTATGGGACTGTCGTACCCGGGCGGTGTAACACTTGATAAAATCGCAACCGTGGCTGATACCGAGAAATATCCGCTGCCGACACCGAAAACAGGTGACAATGACCTTGACTTCTCTTTTTCGGGACTTAAAACGGCGGTTATTAACCTTATTCACAATGCAAAACAAAAAAATGAAGAAATTGATATTCCTGTTTTGTGTGCGACACTCAGGCAAAAGGTGTGCGACATACTAATAACTGCCACCCTTAAAGCCGCTAAGCGGGGAGGATACACCAATATCGCCGTTGCAGGCGGTGTTTCTGCAAACTCGGAACTTCGCTCTCGTTTGCAAAAAGAATGTGAAAACAGAAATTTAAAGCTTTTCTACCCACCCCTTAAATACTGCGGTGACAATGCTGCAATGGTGGGTGTTCAGGCGTTTTACGAATATAAGGACGGTAACGTGGCAGGTCAGGATTTGAACGCCACCGCCACCTTACCTATTAACTACAATAACTAATTCCTCATTGTAACAAGGAGTGATTTTGGTGATTCAGAAAAAATTACTTTTAGTCGTTAATCCCCGTTCGGGAAAAGCAAAGATGAGAACTGCGCTTTTCGGTGTGGTGGAAATCTTTTCAAAAGCGGATTTCGAGGTTACAGTTTACCCCACAAAGTCAAGAGAGGACGCAACTCTTAGACTTGCCTCAGTTAAAACGGGCGACTATGATTTAATAGTCGTTTGCGGTGGAGACGGAACCCTCAACGAAGCTATTACAGGACTAATGCAAAGCGGAGCCGACATTCCTATAGGCTACATTCCCGCAGGCACCCTTAACGAATGGTCGACAGGGCTTGGTATTTCAAAATCTATCCGTCAGGTTGCAAAAGATATAGTGTCAGGACAGGAAATTTCCCTTGATATTGGAAAATTCGGGGATAAATATTTTACCTACACCGCATCATTTGGCGCATTCACCTCTGCTTCTTACTCAACTAATCAGGACATTAAGAATGTCTTGGGTCAGGCGGCTTACTTTTTTGAGGGGGTTAAATCCCTTGGAAGCATCAAACCCATCCATTTGGAATTAGAGTGTGACGGCAAAAAGATAAAAGGTGACTATCTTTTCGGCGCAATTTCCAACTCTTTCAGCGTTGGCGGAATAGTTAAGTTCGACCAGTCGACAGTTTCCCTTAATGACGGTGAGTTTGAGGTTTTGTTAATCGAAAAGCCCACAAACATTTTAAAACTCCAACCGCTTGTGGACGGAATTTTAAAACAAGAACTCAACCGTGAGGGAATGAACTTTTTCCACGCAAAAAACATTAAAATCAAGGGCTGTGACGGGCTCGATTGGACGCTTGACGGTGAACACGCTGTGAGCGATGATACATTAGAGATTAAAAATATTCACAAGGCAGTCAGATTTATCGTACCGAAGGAAGGAAGAAAATAAATGTTTACAAGAGATATAGGGGTTGACCTTGGCACCGCAAACACCTTAGTTTGTCTTAAAGGCAAGGGTATTATTATGAGAGAGCCGTCGGTGGTGGCTTATGATATAAGAAATCACGCCGTTAGAGCCGTTGGTAAAGAAGCTAAAGAAATGATAGGCAGAACACCAGGCTCAATTGTGGCTGTTCGTCCTTTAAAGGACGGCGTTATTGCAGACTTTGATGTTACCGCTGCGATGCTTAAAAGATTTGTAAGCGTAGCTCTTAAAGGCTCATTTTTCTCACGTGTTAGAATGGTTATCTGCATACCATCGGGTGTTACCGAGGTTGAAAGCCGTGCTGTTGTGGATGCCGCAAAAATTGCGGGTGCATCTGAAATAGATTTGGTTGAGGAGCCTATGGCAGCTGCCGTTGGAGCAGGTCTTCCTGTTTCTGACGCCACAGGCAATATGATAGTTGATATCGGCGGCGGTACAAGTGAGGTTGCGGTTATTTCCCTTGGAGATATCGTGACTGCGCAGTCGATAAGAATTGCGGGTGACGATTTGGACGATGCAATTATTAACTACATTCGCCGTAAACACAACCTTATCATCGGAAACCGCACCGCCGAGCAGATTAAAATTGATATTGGCTCTGCTAAGCCTTACGAAAATGAAACAAGCGTAGAAATAAGGGGTAGAAATCAGGTTGACGGTCTTCCCGCCAATGTAGTTATCACCTCTGCCGAGGTAAGAAAGGCTATGGCAGACCCCATTTCCCAGATTATTGACACCATTCGTTTAACCCTTGAAAAGACTCCACCTGAGCTTTCCGCCGATATTATCGACCGAGGCATAACCCTTACAGGCGGCGGCGCTCTGCTTCGTGGTTTTGCCGAGCTCATAGCCGAAGAAACAGGTATTCCCGTAACAGTGGCTCCAAATCCGCTTGACTGTGTTGTTTTGGGCACCCAAAAGCGTCTTGAGGGCGACAGCGGATTCGAAAATTACGTTTTCCGCAGAGGAAAGAAATTCAGATAACAACTTTCTGTAGGAGAGTGCAAAAATGCGTTTTTTCTTTCGCAGTAAACAGTTTAAAGTAATATTAACTTCGGTTTTAATCCTTTTGGCGCTGACGGTGGTTTGCGTTCTGCTCGGCGGTAAGCTTTCACCCCAAGCAGACCTGATGGGCACCGTATTGGCTCCGTTCAGAACTGCAGGAACAAAGATTTCTCAGTCGGTGGGTGATTTTATTGCCACCTTTACCGAGGGCGAAGAGGCTCAGCTTAAAAACGCCGAGTTGGAGGGCGAAATCGCCACTTTAAGAGAACAACTGGCAGAATATGAGCAAGCAAAAAAGGAAAACGAGTTTTATAAGGATTACCTTGAAATCAAGGACGCAAACCCCGATTTTAAGTTTGAGAAAGCAACCTGTATTGCAACCGACCAAACCGACCCGTTCAAAAGCTTTACGATAAACGCAGGGAGCGTCGATTCGGTTGAGCTTCACGACCCCGTAATTACAAAGGACGGGCTTGTTGGGTATATCAGTCAGGTCGGGCTCACCACAAGCAAGGTGACAACCATTCTCGACCCCGACATTACCCTTGGCGCTCTTGATATTCGTACAAGCGATTCGGGTATACTTTACGGCAGTGTTGAAAATGCAAAAACGGGACTGACAGGGCTTTATAATCTTTCACGCTCCTGTAACATAGCGGTGGGGGACTATATAATTTCTTCGGGCGAAGGCATTTTCCCCGAGGGGTTACTCATCGGCACAGTCCGTTCAATAGGAAGCGAGAAGTACAACACTTCCCTTTTTGCAACCATTGAGCCGTTTACAGATTTCGACAATATTCGTGATGTTATGATAATAACAAATTTTGAGGGTCAGGGAGGACTCGACCCCAACAAATAATTAAAATTTACAGCAAAGGCAGGTGGCGAAAATGCTTAACAAAACAAGTACAAAAGGATATGTTTTTCTGATTTTCCTTATATTTTTTCTTAGCCTTACTGTCTTTGGAGGCTCGGGTATAAGCCTTGCCGTAAACGGCGTTTCGCCGATTTTGAGCTTAAGCCTTTTAGTGCCCTTTGCAAGCTTTTTTTCGCCGATAGCCTCAGCCCTTGCGGGTTTTCTTTGCGGTGCAGTTCTCGACAGCATTTCTGCTGACAGTTACTGCTTTAATTCCTTGTGCTTGCTCTTACTGGCAGTTTTAGCACATCTACTCGCTACCCATATTTTTAACCGAAATTTAAAGGCAACACTTGCACTTTGCCTTTTGATTACTTTTTTGTATCATATTTTCTACTGGCTGTTATTTGTAGCCTTTAGTATATCCTTTTCGGATAATTTACGCTACCTTTTGCAGATGGCTGTGCCGTCTTGCGTTTACACAGCCGTAATCTCTGCCTTGTTTTACTTTGTGTTTGGCAGACTTTCCGAAAAATTCAACTGAAAAGAGGTGATTTGCCTTGCCGTTCAAAAAGAAAAACCAAGCCTTCTTAACAGTTTTCTCTGTTTTGATGGTAATAGTTATGCTGTTTTTCAGCGGAAGAATATACTATTTGCAGTTTACAAGCAATGAATTTGCAGATAAAACCGACGGTGCCGCATCGGTGCTTGTCAGCACACTCAAAGCACCGCGTGGCGAAATTCTTGACCGCTACGGCAGACAAATTGCCATCAACCGTGACGGTTACAATATAGTATTCAACAAAGCCTATGTTAAGGACAACCTTAACGATGTTATATTAAAGCTCGCCGTTCTTTTGGATGAAAACGGCACCGAGCGTATTGACGAGCTTCCAATTTCCAAAACCGCACCATACACATTTTTGGAGGACGGTGACAAGGACAGGCTTCTTGAAAAGTTAGAGCTTGCCCACTATGCCACACCGCAAAACTGCCTTGATGAAATGGTAGAAAAATACGACCTTAAAAAATACAGCGGTGAGGATTTGAGACGGGTTGCCGGCGTGCGTTACAGTATGGATATATCCGACTTTTCCGTTTCCTATCCGTTCACCTTTGCCGAGGATATCCCAACAGATTTAATGCTTAAAATTTCCGAATCGGCATTTTTGCTTTCGGGTGTCACTGTCGATGTTGTACCCTTTAGACAGTATGTTGATACCTCACTTGCCGTAAACCTTATTGGCTCGGTGGGTCCCATTTTCAAGGAGGACTGGGAAGAATACCGAGAAAAAGGCTATTCCTATAACGACAAGGTAGGAAAAAGCGGTGTTGAAGCGTGGGGCGAGGAATATTTGAGGGGTGTTGACGGTGAAATGACCTACCGTCTTGACAAAGACGGCAACATCATTTCAAAAGAGGTCACAGTAGAGCCTCAGGCAGGCAAAACAATTATGCTGACCCTTGATAAAAATATGCAGCGCATAGCTCAAAACTCCCTTGCCACAACCGTTCAAAGTCTCCAAAGTACAGGAGGAACAGCAAGAGCGGGCTCGGCAGTTGTTGTAGACATAAACACAGGTGACGTACTGACCGCCGCCAATTATCCGACCTATGACTCGGCAACACTCGGCGAAAACTACAATTCGTTAGCCGAAAACCCCGACAAACCTCTTACCAACCGTGCTTTTCAGGGTGTTTATCCTATCGGTTCTACCATTAAACCTATTGTGGCTATAGCCGCTATGGACAACAGTCTTTATGACGTGAGCGAGCATATTTACTGCCGCCACACCTATACCCTTTTCAGCGATTATCAACCAAGCTGTATGGGATTTCACAGAAGCATCGGTCTTACCACCGCCCTTTCAAAGAGCTGTAACTATTTCTTCTTTGAACTAGGCCGTCGTGTGGGCGCCATAACCCTTACCGACTATTTTAAGCAGTTTGGTTTAGGCGTTAAAACGGGTGTTGAGGTGGACGATGCATCAGGAATTATACTTGAGCCTAAGTCGAACGGCGCGGGCGGTGACACTTTGCAGATTTCCATTGGTCAGCTCAATGCATTCACGCCTCTTCAGCTTGCTAACTACACAGCAACCTTGGCAAACGGCGGAACACACTACAAAGCGGGGCTTATTGATAAGGTCGTTTCCTACAATATGTCCGAAACCTACAAAACCTTTAAAGCAGAGGTTAAAAACAAGGTTACGATAACCAATAAAAGTCTTTCTGCCGTTAAAGAGGGTATGCTTTCTGTTACGGTGGACGGTACCGGTCAGGCAACCTTGGGTAACTACCCCATTCGCGTCGGCGGTAAAACGGGTACATCACAGGTGTCGGGCAAAGCTGACCACAGTATATTCGTCGCCTTTGCTCCGTTTGATAAACCCGAAATTGCTATTGCGGTGGTACTTGAGCACGGTGCTTCGGGCTACTCTGCAGGTACTGTGGTTAAAAATATTCTCGATTCCTACTTTTTCACCGATTCAGGCTCTGTGGGTGAAGACAAACCCTTTGTGGTACTGGATTAATATTTGACAACACTTTACATTTATGCTAAAATTATACACTGAAATGAGGTGCGAAAATGGGTAAAATCTTTGCTACCACCTCCGGAAAAGGCGGAGTCGGTAAATCAAGCGTGGCGGTAGGATTAAGTCTTGCTTTTGCCCGTTCAGGCAAAATCGTTCTCCTTGTGGATATGGACGAGGGACTTGGCTGTCTTGACCTGCTTTTGGGCGTTGCAGAAACGGCTGTGCTCAATTTAAGTGATGCTTTGGAGTCTGAAAACGTTAAAGATACAGCGTATCCATGTAAAGAAAACAACCTTTTCCTCATTCCCGCACCTACACAGGTGGGACAAATCGACCACGAAAAGTTTTCTCAGTTTGCAAAAAACGTTTCGGCTCTTTATGATATAGTGATTTTCGATTTCCCCGCAGGGTTGGATTTTTCACTCTACACAGCCTTGCCTAAAACGGCGCTGTTTTTAACCGTTTCCTCCCCCGACCCCGTTTGTATCAGAGACGCTTCGGCGGTGAGTGAAAATTTAGCAGATTTGGGACTTAATTCCCGTTTGATTATAAATCACTTCGATTTAAAGGAACATAAAAAACGAAAGCTTTCGAGTATTGACGATATTATCGACACCGCATCACTTCAGCTTTTAGGGATTATTCCCGAAAGCGAGGAAATCAGTCTGCTTTCAACAAGGCACACGATTAAAAAACGAGGAAAAACGTTTAAAGCCTTTACCCGTATTGCGGGAAGGCTTATGAATAAAAACATACCGCTTAAAAAGCTAAAAAAGATTAGAGGTTAAAAAAATGACAATAGCACTTATCGCACATGACGCAAAAAAAGAACTTATGGTACAATTCTGCATTGCATATTGCGGAATTTTGAGTAAATATAATCTTGTGGCAACAGGCACTACAGGTAAGGTCGTATCGGAAGCCGCAGGTCTTAACATCACCTCTTTTTTACCCGGGGCTTCAGGCGGTTCACAGCAAATCGCAAGCCGTATCGGTTGCGATGAAATCGACCTTTTGCTTATGTTCCGTGACCCGATAACAGCTAAACCCAACGAGCCTGACGAACAGCAGTTGTTACGCCTTTGCGATATTCACAATATCCCCGTTGCAACCAATATTGCTACCGCCGAAATGATAATTCACGGCTTGGAGCGTGGCGACCTTGACTGGCGCGAGGTTGCAAAATTAAACAAATAATATTCGGAGTTTTATTTTATGGCAGAAATTAACCGTGCCGTTAAAGGCACAAATGATATTTTACCCGACGAGAGCCACAACTGGCAGTTTGTGGAAAGCAAAATGCTTGAAACCGCTTCACAGTTCGGCTTTAAGGAAATCCGTGTGCCCGTTTTTGAGCATACGGAGGTCTTTTTGCGAAGCGTTGGTGACACTACCGACGTGGTACAAAAAGAAATGTACACCTTTGATGATAAAGGCGG
>JAZONB010000079.1:0-2352 GCA_045654305.1 Acutalibacteraceae bacterium
GAGGATAATTTAAATCCATCTCTTGTAATGAGTGCTTTTTTTGAACAATGCGGTATAGAACCACAATTTTACTCGGTTAAGAGAACTATGATTTACAACCGCGAGGGAAAAGAATTCAGATAAAACAAAAGCCATCGGTTAAACCGATGGCTTTTACTTATGCTCTTGTAATCTGGGAGTCTTTACCGTCCACAGTTTCGGCGGTAATTGTAATTTTCTTAATGGTTTTGTTCGAGGGAGCCTCAAACATAAATCTTTGGAGAATACCCTCAATTATAGAACGCAAACCTCTGGCGCCTGTTTTTCTCTCTACTGTCAGTTCTGCTATTTTTTCAATAGCGTCTTCGCTGAACTCGAGTTCAATGCCGTCCATTTTGAAAAGTGCCTCATACTGCTTTAAAATAGCGTTTTTCGGCTCTTTCATAATGCGGATAAGTGTTTCCTTATCCATACCGCTAAGCGCTGTTATAACGGGCAGTCTTCCAACAAGCTCAGGGATTAGACCGAATTTCACAAGGTCTTGGTGGGTAGCGGTAGCTGTTAGGGCAGAGGCTTCTTTACTTTTTGGAGACTTAACATCTGCACCAAAGCCTAGGCTTGAGCCACCCTGACGCTTTTCGATTACCTTTTCAATTCCGTCAAAAGCACCTGCGCAAATAAAAAGAATGTTGGTTGTATCAACCTGAATAAACTCCTGTTGCGGATGCTTTCTGCCGCCTTGAGGAGGAACATTTGATACAGTACCCTCTAAAATTTTCAGCAGTGCTTGCTGTACACCCTCGCCGCTGACATCCCTTGTAATCGATGGGTTTTCGGATTTGCGGGCAATTTTGTCAATCTCGTCAACATAAATAATGCCACGCTCCGCCTTTTCAATATCATAATCGGCAGCTTGAATTAAACGAAGAAGAATGTTTTCAACATCTTCTCCCACATAACCCGCTTCGGTCAATGTGGTAGCGTCGGTAATAGCAATCGGCACATCAAGAATTTTCGCCAATGTCTGTGCCAAAAGTGTTTTTCCGACACCTGTGGGGCCTAGCATCAGCACATTACTCTTATTTAACTCAACATCATTGTCGGTATTTTTAAAAATACGCTTGTAGTGATTGTAAACCGCAACCGCTAACGCCTTTTTAGGCTCATCCTGACCTATAACATACTGGTCAAGCTGAAATTTGATTTCCTGTGGGGTGGGGAGGACAAAGTCTCTTTCCTTTTCTCTCTTTCTCGAAGCCTTTGCGGCGTTTTCATCATCTAAAAGCAGAGAACTGCAGAAATTAATACAGCTGTCGCAGATGAAAACATCGGGGCCCTCAATAAGCCTAGAAACCTCGTCTTGACCTCTGCCGCAAAAGGAACAGCAGATTTCGTTGTCTTTACTGTTAGGCATTTTCTAACCTCTTATCTCTTTGTAATAACCTTGTCAATAAGACCGTATTCCATAGCCTCATAAGCTGACATAAAGTTATCTCTTTCGGTGTCTCTCTCGATAATTTCAAGAGGCTTTCCTGTGTTTTCTGATAATATTTTATTAAGGTTGGCTCTTGTCTTTTCAATGTGGCTTGCGTGAATTAAAATATCTGTAGCCTGACCCTGAGCCTGACCTAAGGGCTGGTGAATCATAATTTCACTGTTGGGAAGAGCTAAACGCTTGCCCTTAGCTCCTGCACTCAAAAGGAATGCTCCCATAGAAGCTGCCATACCCATACAAATAGTACTAACATCGCATTTAATGTACTGCATTGTATCGTAAATAGCAAGACCTGCAGAAACCGAGCCGCCGGGGCTGTTAATGTAAAAGCTTATATCCTTATCGGGGTCCTGACCCTCAAGATATAAAAGCTGAGCGATGATAACGCTGGCAGATGCATTGTCTACCTGGTCGTTAAGCATTATAATTCTGTCGTTAAGCAGACGGGAAAAGATGTCATAAGAACGCTCGCCTCTTCCTGTTTGCTCAATGACATAAGGTATCATAGTCATATCCATAGTAAAATAATCCTTTCTGTATTTTATAAAACGCCGACATCTAAGCCGGCGTTTTACTAACTTTAAAAAGTATTGACGGCATTAAAAATATTTAATCAATTATTCTTCCGTCTTCTTTGTTGTTTTCTTTGCTGTTGTGGTTGTCTTTTTAGCAGTGGAGGTAGTTTTCTTAGCAGCAGGCTTTTTCTCAGCCTTTTCTGTCTTGGTTTCTACTTCTGTAATCTCTGCATTTTCCTTGATAAAGTCAATAGCCTTACCAACTGCTAAATCCTTTGCGATTTCCTCGGTGGGAACAGCTGCACGAATCTTGTCAGCCTCCATACCGTATTGCTCAGCCATTTTTTCAATCTGAGCGTTGAT
>JAZONB010000080.1:0-20852 GCA_045654305.1 Acutalibacteraceae bacterium
ACAACAAAAAATGTAGCTTTAACATTATAACGGGCGAGAATATCGAGGATTTTGAGGGTGTTGGCACTTGGACCGTCATCAAACGTGAGGTAACAGACCTTGCCTGTGGGTTGAGGGTTTTGAGCGACGGTTGTTTGGGTTAAATACTTGTTAACCGCCGCTTTTTTAGCCTTTAATTCTGTTATTTCCTTTTTCAATTTGGAATTTTCATTTTCTAAGCTTTCTTTAGCCTGCTTAGTAGTGTTAAGCTCTGCTTCGGTTGCAGCTTTTGAGTCTTCGGCTTGTTTTATCCGTTCTTCTAAATTCGCCTTTTCCTTAGCATAAGCGCTTTGGTTTTCTTTAATTTTTGCTTTAGCGTCGGTCAAAGCATTGTTTTTGACCACGAATCCAAATATAGATGCTCCCAGAGCTAAAACTAAAAATATGATAATTCCAAAAAGGATATAATCCTTGGTTTTTCTTGTCATGTTTTCACCTTCTCTCACCCATATTGTTTATTTTACCACAATTTTTTATTTCAAACTATTACAAATTATTACAAATAATATGGGTTAAAAAGGTGTTGATAAATTTTTAAGTTAATGATATAATATTTTAAAATACGTTTATTTTGAAAGGATTATTCAGAATGAGTAATATTGTTATCACAAGCGACAGTACAAGTGATTTAAGTATTGAGCTTCGCGAACGCTATAATATTAGTGTGTTACCTTTGGGTGTGACTCTTGGTGACAAGGCATATAAGGATGGCGTAGATATTACACCCGATGATATTTATGCTCACCACGCAAAAACAGGTGAGCTCCCTAAGACTACAGCGGCAAATGTTGATGAATGCATTAACTTCTTTAAAAAGTTTGTGGATGAGGGCAAAACTGTTATACATTTTGCAATCAGCTCTACTATGTCCTCAACCTATAATAACGGCCGTCTTGCTGCTATGGAGTTTGATAACGTTTATGTTATTGATTCCAAAAATCTTTCCTCAGGAGAGGGACTTTTAGTTATTGCCGCCGCTGAAATGGCGGAGCAAGGACTTGAAGCCGAGGAAATCGTTGCTAAAATTGAGGACTTGGTTTCTAAGGTAGACGCTTCCTTTGTTATTGACAATCTGGAGTATTTGCACAAGGGTGGCAGATGCTCGGCACTTGCAATGCTTGGAGCCAACATGCTTAAATTAAAGCCTTGTATCGAGGTTAAAAACGGTTCTATGGGCGTTGGTAAAAAATATCGCGGAAGATATAGTGATGTGCTTAAAACCTATGTTGACGAGCGATTGGCTGATGTTGATGATATTGATACAAGTAGGGTGTTTGTTACACATGCAGGATGTGACAAGGAAATCGTTGATGCAGTTCTGGAGCAGGTTAAGTCAAAGGGAATTTTCAAAGAAGTTTTCCTTGCTCGCGCAGGTTGCACTATTTCTTCCCATTGTGGAGCCGACACGCTGGGAGTACTATTTATAAGAAAAAATTCTATCGCATAAATTTGTAACCTAACTTTCTTTGCGGCATAGTATGTCGCAGGGGTAAAAAGTTGGGATGTCCCTAAAATCGGCGGTAGAGAGTTTTCTATCTTTAAAATTACCGATACCACCCCTTTATATAAAAAGCTCTGCCAAACGGCAGAGCTTTTGGTTATGCTTTTATTTTGTTTATTGCGGTTTTTTCAAGTCGCGAAACCTGAGCTTGCGAGATGCCAATTTCGCGAGACACCTCCATTTGGGTTTTGCCTTGCATAAATCGCAGTGACAGAATGTGTTTTTCTCTACCGTTCAGATTTTTGATTGCTTCTTTAAGTGAAATTTCATCCAACCAGTTTTGGTCATCGTTATGGTCACCGACTTGGTCTAAAACGAAAATAGTGTCAACTCCGTCGGAATATATCGGGTCATAAAGTGACATTGGGTTTACAATACTTTCTAAAGCGATAACAACATCACTTTCGCTTATTTCAAGCTCTTTTGCAATTTGACTGATAGTAGGTTCTTCCTGTTTCTCGGCTATGAGGCGCTCTTTTACCTGCATAGCTCTGTATGCGGTATCTTTTATTGAGCGGCTAACCCTTACGGAGTTGTTATCTCTTAAATAACGACGAATTTCACCTATTATCATAGGAACTGCGTATGTGGAAAATTTTACCAATAAATCGGTATTAAAATTATCGATAGCTTTGATGAGCCCGATACAACCCACCTGAAATAAATCATCAAGATTTTCGCCTCTGCCGGTAAAACGCTGAATGACACTCAAAACCAAACGGAGATTGCCGTTTATAAGTTCCTCGCGGGCATTTGTATTTCCTTGTTGAGCCTCTTTTATAAGAGCGATTTTTTGAGTTTCTTTTAAAAGTGGAAGTTTAGATGTGTCTACGCCGCAAATTACAACCTTGTTATTATACATAAAAAGCACCTCGATAATACTTTGTAACCTTTGTTAAAAGTATTTACCAAGGTGTTTGTTTTTAATCTTTAAAAATATTTTTTGTTTCGACAAATTTGACTTGATTTTTCAGTTTTATTCAGTTATGGATTTTTTAAAAAGCCGTTCTCGGTAATCCTTAGGTGTTGTGTTTTCGTATTTCTTAAATAGCTTTATAAAATAGTTGAGGTCTTTAATTCCGCAAATGGCGGATATTTCCTTGATTTTAAGATTTGAAGTGATAAGCAATTCTTTAGAATATGCAATTCTCTTGGTGTTGACATATTCAGTCAAAGTGACGCCGGTTTCCCTTTTAAAAAGACTTGAAAAATGACCGGCACTTATGTTGTTGAATTTTGCTAATGTTTGCAAAGAAAGGTCTTCCGACAGATTTCCGTTAATCTTTATAATCGCTCTGTTTACGGGGACAGAATATTTAAAATCAGAGAGTTTGTTAACCAGCTGACAGTAAGATATAGCAATTTCCTTTAAAATTCCCGAAAAATCAGTGATATGATTTAAAGCGTTAATTTTAGATATAGTTTGTGCAGAAAGCAACGCTGTTTCCTCATGGGGAACATTGGTGTATTCAGCAGTTTTTTTGAGCAAGGCGTTAAATCCTATGAGATAAATTTTAACCTCAGATAAATTATGTTCATCGCAGGGCAGGGAGGGTATGAAAAGGTCAAAATTATGACATTGACCCGATTTCACAAATACAATCAATCTGTTTTCGATATTGCTTAGTTTTTCATAGGAGATATTCATCAGTACACCGCCCTTTTTGTTAGAATACGAGTATATTATAAATGCAAATTTATGTAGAGTCAAGAGGGATAAAAAGGCTAATTGTTATAAATTTAACAAAGATTTTAAAAAATATTGAAAATTCACTAAAAAGATTGTTTATTTTTTAACAAACCTATTGACATGCGTTAATGTATATAATATAATGAATTACAAATTCGAAATATTTTTTTGGAGGAAATAAAAATGGCAAGAGTTTATAATTTTAGCGCAGGTCCTTCTATGCTTCCTGAGGAGGTACTCAAAACTGCTGCAGCAGAAATGTTAGAATATGGTCAGAGCGGTCAGTCGGTTATGGAGATGTCCCACCGTTCTAAGGAATATCAGGCAATTTTCGATGAGGCAGAGGCAGACCTTCGTGAAATAATGAATATTCCTGATAACTATGAAGTTTTATTCTTACAGGGCGGCGCATCTACACAGTTTGCAATGATTCCTATGAACCTTATGACTAAAAACGGCAAGGCTGATTTTATCATTACAGGTCAATGGGCAAACAAGGCTTACAAAGAGGCAGCACGTTACGGTAATGCCCGTGAGGTGGCGTCGTCTAAGGATAAGACATTCTCGTATATTCCTAAGACCACAGCGGCAGACTTTGACCCCGAGGCTGACTATGTACATATCTGTATGAATAATACTATCTACGGTACAAAGTATAACACACTTCCAGAAACCGGTGATGTACCGCTTGTTGCTGATATTTCAAGCTGTATTTTATCAGAGCCTATCGATGTTTCTAAGTTTGGTATGCTTTATGCAGGCGCTCAGAAGAACGTTGCTCCAGCAGGTGTTACTATTGTTATTATCCGCAAGGATTTGATCGGTAATGCAATGGATATTACTCCCACTATGCTCAATTATGTAACCCATTCTGAAAATGGCTCTATGTTCAACACACCCCCTTGCTACACTATTTACATAGCAGGTCTTACCTTTAAGTGGATTAAGAAAATGGGTGGCTTAGAGGCTATGAAGGAATTAAATGAGAAAAAGGCTAAAATCCTTTACGATTTCCTCGATAACTCTAAGTTGTTTAAGGGTACTGTTGTTGCTGAGGACCGCTCACTTATGAATGTTCCCTTTGTTACAGGTGATGACGAGTTAGACGCTAAGTTTGTAGCCGAAGCTAAGAAAGCAGGTTTTGTAAACCTTAAGGGTCACCGTTCTGTTGGCGGTATGCGTGCTTCTATCTACAATGCAATGCCTATCGAGGGTGTTGAAAAGTTAGTAGAGTTTATGAAGAAGTTTGAGGAGGAGAATGTATAATGTTTAAGATTAAAACTTACAATAAAATTTCCAAAAGCGGTTTGGAAGTCTTTGATGATAAGTATACTATCGGCGATGAGGTGGATAATGCTGACGGTGCCATAGTTCGTTCCGCTGCTTTGCACGATGAGGTTTTTCCTGAGAGCTTGCAGGCTATTGCTCGTGCAGGTGCCGGCACTAATAATATCCCGATTGAAAAGTGCAGCGAGCAGGGAATAGTAGTTTTCAACACTCCCGGTGCTAATGCTAATGCTGTTAAAGAGCTTGTAATTGCAGGTCTTCTTATTTCTTCCCGCCGTGTGATTTCGGGTATCGAGTGGGCTAAAACTCTAAAGGGTGAGGGTGACGCCGTAGGAAAACTTGTTGAAAAGGGAAAGGGCGCTTTTGCAGGCCCTGAAATAAAAGGTAAAAAGCTTGGCGTTATCGGTCTTGGCGCTATCGGTGTTATGGTTGCAAATGCCGCTAATCATCTTGGTATGACTGTTTACGGTTACGACCCGTACTTGTCGGTTAAGTCTGCTTGGAACTTAAATCACAATGCGGTTTACATTAACGATATTAACGAAATTTTTGCTAACTGCGATTATATTTCTATTCACGTACCGCTTACCGATTCTACTAAGAATCTTATAAATGCTGATACTATCGCTAAATGTAAAGACGGTGTGAGAATTCTTAATTTCTCCCGTGCGGCTTTGGTTAACGATGCTGATTTAAAGGCGGCTTTGGAATCAGGAAAGGTTGCAGCTTATGTAACCGACTTCCCAACTGATGATGTATTGGGTGTGGACGGTGTTATCGCTATTCCTCACCTTGGCGCATCAACTCCTGAGTCTGAGGACAACTGCGCATCTATGGCGGCTAAAGAGCTTATGGATTACATTGAAAACGGAAACATCGTTAACTCTGTGAATCTGCCTGAGGTTACAATGCCAAGAAGCGGTGTAAACAGATTCTGTGTTATTCATAAGAATATTCCAACCATTCTTAATCAGATTACAGGTATCATTTCTGACGATGGTGTGAATATTGAAAATCTTTTGAATAAATCTCGTGGCGATTATGCTTACACTATGATAGATACAGGTGAGGCTGATATTGATGCTGTATCCGCTGAAATCAAGGATATTGATGGTGTAATTAAAGTTAGAGCTATCTAATTAAAATTTCATATAAAAAAAGATGTACGAAATTTTCGTACATCTTTTTCTTTTGCTTTTATTAGAGTATGGATTTAATCCAACCGAGAATTGTGAAGTTATCGGCAAATTGGAAGTTTAAAATGCCTATAAAGAAGATTGCAAGGATGATTACAGGAAGAACATAGGTAAGATAAGCTTTGAGCCAACGGGGCATTTTAAGACCTTTTCCTGTATTTGCTTCGTTAAGGAAGTTGTCAAATCCCCAACCTTTTTTACTCACACAGAAAAGAACGTAGAACAATGCACCTAAAGGTAGACAACAGTTAGATACCAAAAAGTCTTCCAAATCTAAAACGCCCGAACCTGAAGCAAAGGGAACAAAGTCTGATAAGAGGTTGAAACCAAGTGCACAGGGGAGTGAAAGAACCAAAACGAGAATACCTGAAATGATACATCCTTTTAGGCGACTCCAACCTGTGATTTCTCTGAGCATTGCTAAAATGTTTTCAAAAACAGCAATGATGGTTGACATTGCGGCAAAGAACATAAATAAGAAGAATAAACTACCCCACCAACGACCGCCTGACATATTATTAAATACCGAAGCCATTGACTGGAAAAGAAGTGCGGGGCCCGCACCAACTTCAATATCATAGGTAAAACAAGCGGGGAAAATAATAAGCCCTGCCATTATGGCAACAAATGTATCAAGACCTAAAATATTAAGTGATTCGCCCATGAGCGAACGCTCTTTGCCAATGTAACTACCAAAAATAGCCATAGAGCCAATACCTAAGCTCAAGGTAAAGAATGCCTGATTCATTGCCCCTACGATAACATTTCCATTTATCTTGGAAAGGTCAGGCTTTAAATAGAAGGTAAGTCCTTCTTTCGCACCTTCGAGTGTAAAACTGTTAATTGCGAGGACAATCATAAGACCAAAGAGGGCGAGCATCATATATTTGGTAACACCCTCAACACCCTTTTGAAGGCCAAAAGAAAGAATCAAAAATCCTAATACGACAACAACAGCCATAAAGCCGACCATAATCAGGGGACTGCCTAACATATTGCCAAACTGTGCGGCTGAGGCTTCAGCAGAAAGACCTGTCATATCGCCTTTGATGAATTTGACAAAATAATAAAGCATCCAACCGGTAACTGATGTGTAGAACATCATTAAAAGGAAATTGGCAACTAAAGCCATTTTTCCGTGCCAATGCCATTTTTGACCGGGCTTTTGCAACTTGTGATGAATGCGTATAGGACTTGCCTGACTTGCACGGCCTAAGGAAAATTCCATTACCATAACGGGTAATCCTAAAACAAGTAAGCAAATTAAATAAATTAGTACAAATGCACCGCCACCGTACTGACCTGCCATCCAAGGGAATTTCCATACGTTACCGCAACCAATGGCACAGCCTGCACTGAGAAGAATGAAGCCTAAGCGACTTCCTAATTTTTCACGTTCCATAATTTTCTCCTCTTAATAATAGTTAAAATATAATATAATATAATTATAAACGAATAGGCTCGGTTGTCAATGAAGAAGTTTTATTTTGTTTCATTTTGTTTACCAAAAGTTCACATATTCACAAAAAGAATGAAATAAAATAGATTTAAGATAGAAACACAAGGGAAGTGTTTAAATGGAAAATGAAAACAATAACTTAAAAGGCGAATTAGATGGATTTGATATTGTTGATAACAAAGAAACATCTACACCTGATAATGATGGCTTTTATGTGAAAAAGAAAGAGGAAATCATTCAGGACGATGTTTCTGAGGTTGTAGAAAAATGGGAAGAACCAATATATACTGTCCCTGAAAACAATTTCACTCCACCTGTTTTTAGAGAGCCAAAAAGGAAAAAGCGTTACGGCGCAGGTGTTGTAATTTTAGCCTCAATTTTGGCGGCAATAATTGGTGCCGTGAGCAGTATTGCGGTTGTGTTGCCTATATTGATGGATAATGCGGACTCTGTTAATCAGAAAGGCGAAACGGTTTTAAACAAATTAAATATCAATGTTGATGAAACTGCTGAAAATATTGTGGAGGCTGTGGCTTTAAAGGTTACACCGAGTGTTGTTGGAATCAGAACGACGACATCCGTAATGAGCTTTTTCGGTGGCACTCAGGAATCCTCAGGTGACGGGAGCGGAGTTATATATTCATCAAATGGATATATTATCACTAATTACCACGTAATATCGGGTGCTGTCGGCGGCAATAATTCTAAAATATTGGTATATCTTGATTCTGCCGATTCCGAAGGTCACAACGCAACAGTAGTTGGATATAACATTTCTTCCGACCTTGCCGTAATTAAAATTGATGCTCAAAATTTGCCCGCAATCGAAATAGCTGATTCGGCTGATTTAAAGGTGGGACAGTATGTTATAACTGTAGGCAACCCCGGTGGACTTGAATTTATGGACAGTGTGACTTATGGTGTCGTCAGCGGACTTGACCGTGTGGTTTCTGCCGACTCTGATTTGAAGCTTATTCAGACAGATGCCGCTATCAACCCCGGAAATTCAGGTGGTGCGCTTGTAAATGCAAAGGGCGAATTAGTAGGCATAAATTCTTCTAAAATTGTGTCTGAGGAGTTTGAGGGAATGGGCTTTGCGATTCCGTCAAACACAGTTAAGGAAATATGTGAGGGTATAATTGAAAGAGAAAACGCACCCGAGCCGTATGTTGGTATTACTATAAGCGAGCGTTATACCGCACAGGTTTTGAATTATTACGGCTATCCCAACGGAGCGGTTGTACTAAGTGTTGCCGATGGCAGTCCTGCAGATAAAGTAGGTATTAAAAAGGGTGATATCATCACAGGATATAACGGTAAAAAAATTACCGAATACCCAATTCTTGAAAATGAAATTATGAATTCTAAACCCGGTGACAAGGTTAAGATGAGCGTGTACCGTAGCGGAAGAAACTATGAAATCGAAATTACGGTAGGCTCAAATAATGCAGTTGACTAATAAAAAAAGAACCGCCTAAGCGGTTCTTTTTTTATTTAAAGAATAAAGGTAATTTTTCTAAGAAAATTATATCGTCACGGTCTGCGGCGTCGCCTTCGGCAAGGAATGCGCAAGCGGCAACTTCAATAGCTCCTGCATTTTTAACAAGTCTTTGCAAGGATTCAAGTGATTCACCTGTGCTAATAACATCATCAACAATAAGCACACGCTTGCCTTTTATCATATTTACTTCCGTTTCACCTAAGTATAAAGCTTGCTCGTTTTTAGTAGTTATGGAGTTAACGGTTACCTTAAGGCAGTTTTTCATATAAACCTTAACACCTTTTCTTGCTACTACATAGGGCTTGCCTGACTGTCTTGCCATTTCGTAAGCAATAGGAATGCTTTTGGCTTCGGGAGTAATAACATAGTCGAATTCAGGAACCTTTTTAAGTAACTCCTCACAGCCTTTAACGGTGAGTTCCACATCGCCAAAGATTATAAAAGCAGCAATATCCAATTTGTCATTAACAGGGAATTTTTCAAGCTCACGGGTAAGTCCCGCAATTTTCATTTCATAAAATTCTGACATAACAACACCTCAAATTAATCAGCCTGGAGGCCAAGCTAAATTTCTGCGAGCTAACAAGTGGAAGTGAATATGATGTACAGTTTGTCCGCCGTCTTCACCGCAGTTGTTAACTACACGGTAACCTTTTTCTAAATTTTCAAGCTTTGAAATTTTGGCGACAGCTTCAAAAACCTTGGCTATGAGCCCACTGTTTTCAGCTGTGATTCCATCAGCCGAGGAGATATGTTCTTTCGGGATTATAATTGCGTGAAACGGTGCTTTGGGGTCAATGTCCTTGAAAGCTAAAACAAAATCATCTTCATAAATTTTAGAAGACGGAATTTCGCCCGCTACAATCTTGCAAAATAAACAGTCTGCCATTTTAACACTCCTTATTTTAACATAGATTTTAAAATATCTTTTGCGCTTTCAAGCGCTTCGTCAATTTTAGAAGCATCTTTTCCGCCTGCCATTGCGCTGTCAGGCTTACCGCCACCGTTACCGCCTGTGATTTTAGCCACCTCACGAACGAGATTACCGGCATGTGCACCGTTTTGTAATGCTGTTTTTCCGCACGAAACACAGAATGTGATTTTTTCACCGTTAACTGATGCTAAAACAGTTACTAAATCATCGTTTTCTGCTTTGGCGGTATCGGTCATCTGGCGCAAAGCATCGGGGAGAACTCCCTCAAGCTTTTTGGTCGCTATTCTGATTTCTCCGACATTTTCAGCGTTCTTTAAAATATCGTTAAGCTTGGAGCCTGCAAGACGGCTTTCGGCATCGTTCAGAGCCTGTTTGGTATCCTTAAGCTCGTTCATAACTGCGGCTGCACGCTTTGCTATATCAGCAGGGTTTTGAGCCTTTAATATCTCAGCAGTATTTAAAGCTAAAGCCTTTTGCTCTTTTAATACTTTCAAAACATTAAGTCCTGTAACAGCCTCAATTCTGCGAACACCTGCGGCAACGCTTGACTCGCTTATAATATGGAAAAGTCCAAGCTTTGAGGTGTTGTCCACATGGGTACCGCCACAAAGCTCAACCGAGGTATCTTTTGCTGCTACAACACGAACAATGTCACCGTACTTTTCGCCAAAGAGTGCCATAGCTCCTAATTTTTTAGCCTCAGCAATCGGCATTTCTTCGTTAATTACGGGAATACCCTTTAAAATAGCCTCATTAACAAAGTCTTCAACCTTTGTGATTTCTTCGGCTGTAAGACCTGAGAAATGGGTAAAGTCAAAACGAACTGTATTTTCATTAACAAGCTGACCTGCCTGCTCAACGTGTGTTCCTAAAACCGCACGGAGCCCTGCCTGTAACAGGTGAGCGGCTGTGTGGTTGCGCTTAATGGATTCACGGCGGGCAATATCAATCTCAGCAGAAACGCTGTCGTTAACATTTACTGTACCCTTTACAACTGTTCCTAAATGGGTGAAAATTCCGCCCGAAGCCTTTTTAGTATCCGAAACCTTAAACTCGAAACCGTTTGCCGTAATAACACCTGTGTCGCCTACCTGACCGCCGCTTTCGGCATAGAAGGCAGTTTTATTAAGAACTAAAATTGCCTTTGTGTCAACACCTGCAACAGCGGTATGCTCGCCCTCGACTACAATATCCAAAACAACCGCATCGCAGGCAGTTTCTGTATATCCCTCGAAAACAGTTGATGGAATATTTTCAAAGGTAATACCGTCACTGCTCCAGCTTTCTCCGTCAGCTGCTTTGCGTGCATTTCTTGCCTTTTGCTTTTGCTCTTCCATTAGTTCCTTAAAACGAGCCTCGTCAACAGTCATACCTTTTTCGCTAAGAATATCAACCGTTAAGTCGAATGGGAATCCATAGGTATCGTAAAGCTTAAATGCATCTTCACCTGAAAGAACTTTGCCGCTTTTTGTCAAATCCTCAAGCATAGCAAGTCCTTGGTCGATGGTCTTGTTAAAGCTTGCTTCCTCATTGGTTATAACCTTAGAAATAAGTTCTTTCTTTTCGATAAGCTCGCTGTAACCCGACTTGTTTTCATTTATAACAGCTTCGCACAGTTCCATAAAGAACGGACGATTTATACCAATTAATTTTCCGTGGCGAACAGCACGGCGGATTATACGGCGAAGCACATAGCCTCTGCCTTCATTAGACGGGATAATACCGTCACTAATCATAAAGGTTGATGCGCGCGCATGGTCGGTAATAGCTCTGATAGAAATATCTGTCTTAGTGTCCTTGCCGTATTCCTTGCCTGAAATCTCACAAACCTTATCAAGTATGTTTCTAATTGTGTCAACCTCGAACATATTGTCGACACCTTGCATAACGCAAGCAAGACGCTCAAGTCCCATACCGGTATCAATATTCTTATTTTCAAGCTCGGTATATGTACCGTCACCCATATTGTTAAACTGCGAGAAAACGTTGTTCCAGATTTCCATATAACGGTCACATTCGCAGCCGGGTTTACAGTCAGGTGAACCGCAACCGTATTTCTCTCCTCGGTCAAAGTAGATTTCGCTACAAGGACCGCAAGGACCTGTTCCGTGCTCCCAGAAGTTATCTTCCTTGCCCATTCTGACAATTCTTTCTTCTGGCACACCTATTACATCACGCCATAATGCATAAGCCTCATCGTCTTCTTCGTAAACAGACGGCCAAAGCAAGTCGGCAGGAATTTCTAATGTTTCGGTTAAAAATTCCCAAGCCCACGGAATGGCTTCATTTTTGAAATAATCACCAAATGAAAAATTGCCGAGCATTTCAAAAAATGTGCCGTGACGGGCGGTGATACCAACACGCTCAAGGTCGGGCGTGCGGATACATTTCTGACAGGTAGTAACCCTTTTTGATGGGGGAGTAACCTCGCCTGTGAAATATTTTTTCATAGGCGCCATACCTGAATTTATAAGTAAAAGTGATTTATCGCCCTGAGGAACTAACGAAAAGCTGCCCAGACGAAGATGACCTTTCTCCTCAAAAAAGGAAAGGTATTTTTCACGCAAATCATTAAGTGAAGTCCATTTCATAATTATGCATCCTTAAAAAGATATTTTAACTCATATATTATATACTCTTATTAACGGTTTGTCAATAAAATAAGGCATTGCAAAAACCCTAATTTTACTAAAAGTTGTGGTTTTTTCATTGACATATAGGAGATATAGTGGTAAAATATAAAAGATATTTAGTATGTCCTTTTTTAAGCGGCTTGGCGACCGCTTACAAAAATCATAAATATTATCAGGGAGTGGCTAAAACTTCCTTAGACTTTTGGATACATTTCTACTTTTAATCTTACTTTCAAAAGAATATTGAAGTTACCGCCCAAAACACGGCTCCCATGCACAAAACGCAAATTCCGTGTCTAAAAAACAGGAGGTAAACTATGCCATACATTATTGCAGGCGTTGCTGCTGTTGTTTTTGCAGTCGTTGGCTTTGGTGTTGGTTGGTCACAGCGCCGTAAATCGGCAGAATCAACCATTCGCTCAGCCGAGGATGAAGCAAGACGCATTTTGAGTGACGCTATGAAAAATGCTGAATCAAAGAAAAAAGAAGCTTTGCTTGAAGCAAAGGATGAAATTCACAATCTTCGTCAGGAAACTGAACGAGACCTTCGTGAACGCCGTTCCGAAGTGCAGCGTCAGGAACACAGAATTCAGCAAAAGGAAGAATCTTTAGACCGTAAAATTGATAACCTTGAGGCTAAGGAAGAAAAATTAGCCGAAAGAGCAAAGGTTATCGAGGAAAAAATCGAGGAGTGTGATCGTTTAAAGCAGAGTCAAATGGATTTGCTTGAAAAAATTTCGGGCTTTTCGAAAGAACAAGCAAAAACACATTTACTTGATTTGCTTGACGGTGAATTAACTCACGAAAAGGCTGTTAAAATTTTAGAGGTAGAACAGCAAACTAAGGACGAGGCTGACCGCATTGCCAAGAAAATTATCGGTAGTGCAATTCAGCGTTGTGCTGCAGACCATTCTTCTGAGATGACCGTATCTGTAGTGGCTTTGCCCAGTGATGAAATGAAGGGTAGAATCATCGGTCGTGAGGGTAGAAATGTTCGCGCACTCGAAACCGCAACCGGTGTGGATTTGATTATTGATGATACACCCGAAACCATAACACTTTCAAGCTTTGACCCTGTAAGACGTGAAATTGCCCGTGTTGCTCTTGAAAAGTTGGTTGTTGACGGTAGAATTCACCCCGCAAGAATTGAAGAAACCGTTGCTAAGGCTACAGCCGAGGTTGAGGCTATCATCCGTCAAGAGGGTGAAAGAGCAATGGTTGAATCGGGAGTTCATAATCTTCATCCCGAGGTTGTAAAGCTTTTAGGTAAGCTTCGCTATCGTACAAGTTATGGTCAGAATGTACTCAACCACTCGTTAGAGGTTTGCCATATTGCAGGTCTTATCGCTGCCGAGATGGGAGCAGATGTTACTTTAGCTAAGAGAGCAGGCTTGTTACACGATATTGGTAAAGCGCTTGACCATGAGCAGGAAGGCTCACACATTCAGCTCGGTGTTGAGGTTGCCAAGAAATATCGTGAGAGCGAGGTTGTTATCAACTCTATTCATGCTCACCACGGTGAGGTTGAGGCTAAGAGCTTAATCGCTTTCATTATTCAGGCCGCTGATGCTATTTCTGCTGCTCGTCCGGGTGCCAGAAGAGAGAATATTGAAAATTACATCAAGAGACTCGAAAAGCTTGAGGAAATCGCCAATTCCTTTAGCGGTGTTGAAAGCTCCTTTGCAATACAGGCGGGCAGAGAAATCCGTATTATGGTTAAGCCCGAGGTTGTTGGTGAGGACGAAATGGTAATTATGTCCCGTGAAATTGCTCAGAGAATTGAAAATGAGCTTGAATATCCGGGTCAGATTAAAGTTAATGTTATCCGCGAAAGCAGAGCAGTTAACTACGCTAAATAATTAAAAAAGCAATGGTGAAAGCCATTGCTTTTTTTAAAGTAGAATATAAATTAGGGCATATAAGAGTAATTTATCTGCTTTTTCGCCGTATAAAATAAGTAGCAATCCCAAGAGCAAAGCCGTATCCTTATCATTAAATAGATTACTAAACGGCAGTTCAAGTTTTGGGGTTTGAGTCTGTTTTTTCGGTGGTGGCTCAGGGAACTTTTTAGGATGTGTGTTAGTGGGGTTGGTGGATTTTTTGTTCATTTCGCGCATCGCCTTAATTGCTTGTTGCTGTTGCTCGTAAAAGTCATTTCGCATGATATTGTCCCCTTGAGTTAAAAATTGAACATTCCGCTATCTTTAATTAACGGCCATAATTCTATGATTTTAAGTAATTTAATCGCATTGTCGGCTTTGGCCTGTTTCTTTTCGCTCAGATAAGGTTTCAAGGCGTTTAACAGACGGGTACGGTCATTATCATTGTTGCCGTTAAGCTTTGAAACGATAGACATTATTGCACCAATGTTTTCTAAAGGTGGGGCATCGGTGGTTTCTGTAGTGTTTTCATTGTTTTCACCCGAAAATAGATTTTCTGCCATCTTTTTGACCTGTTCCATGCTTTCAGGGTCGTTTAGTATACCTGCAAGCTTTTCGCTTAAATCATCCATTTTTATCCTTTCCCGACAGCATTTTAATTATGGCCCTAGCTTGCGGACTGTTTAACATTTCGCTCAAAGCTTTTTTGTCGGACAGCATTTTGTTAACGGTTTCTTTATCCTTGTCAGATAAGGATTCCATCAGCTTTTTAGGGTCTTTATTATTAAGCAGATTAGGGTCTATGTTATTCATTTCGGGTTCCTCCAATGTAGTTCTTGTAAATTGTATGAAATTAAGGTAAAATATAGAATAAATAAAACAGAGGTTAGTTAGATTATGCGTATTGTTGTTATATCCGATTCCCACGGCAGAACAGACGTGATAGATAAAGTTTTGCAGTCGCAACCACAAGCGCAATATGTTTTCTTTTTAGGGGATAAGGTTTCGGATATCGAGGATTATGAGTTTATTTATCCAAATAAGAAATTTCGTGTTGTTTCGGGCAACTGTGATTACAATTCTTTTCTGCCTGCAAGCGGAATGGAAACAGTTGGCGGAGTAAGAATTTTTTATACTCACGGTCATACATTAGGAGTTAAATACTCCTTAGGTAATCTGATTAAAAGCGCAAAGCAAAATAACTGCCAAATTGCGTTGTATGGACATACGCATGTGTCTAATATATTATATGAAGACGGTGTTTATATTGTTAATCCCGGCTCGGTTTCACGCTCAAGAGAGGGAAGTGAAAGCTACGCTGTAATTGATATTACACAAAACGGAATAATGCCTATAATTATTAATGTATAGGCTTTTTCCTTGACAAAGGTTTTTATCTGTTATAAAATAATATGAATACTATTTTAGGAGTGATTTTATGGCAATTTTAGTAACAGGCGGAGCAGGATACATAGGAAGTCATACCTGTATCGAAATGCAAAATGAGGGATATGAGGTTGTCGTTATTGATAACCTCGATAACAGCAGTGACGAGTCATTAAAGAGAGTAGAAAAAATCACAGGAAAGCCAGTTAAGTTTTATAAAGAAGATGTCAGAGATAAAGAGGCTTTGCGTAAGATTTTCGGCGAAAATAAAATCGAGGCGGTAATACATTTTGCTGGCTTAAAGGCAGTAGGCGAATCGGTTAGAGAGCCTATAATGTATTATAATAACAATATTAAAAACACCATTGCTTTGCTTGAAGTGATGAGTGAATTCGATGTTAAAAAGATAGTATTCTCTTCTTCTGCTACTGTTTACGGTGTGGCAACTGAGATGCCTTTGGTGGAAACAATGCCGCTCGGCGCTATTAACCCTTACGGCAGAACCAAGCTGTTTATAGAGGAAATACTTCGTGACCTTTATGTTTCCGATAATGAGTGGAGTATGGCAATTTTGCGTTACTTTAATCCTATCGGAGCTCATAAAAGCGGACTAATCGGCGAAGACCCAAAGGGTATTCCTAATAACCTAATGCCATATATTAGTCAGGTTGCTGTTGGCAAGCTTGAAAAACTGCACGTTTTCGGTAATGATTATAATACTGTTGACGGCACAGGTGTGAGAGACTATATTCACGTTGTGGATTTGGCAAGAGGACACGTTAAGGCTATTGAATGGGCGCTTAAAAATAATGGATGTGAGGCATTTAATTTGGGCACAGGTAATGGTGTCAGCGTATTGCAGTTAAGGGACGCTTTTGTTAAAGCGAGCGGAATTGATGTGCCTTATGTTATTGACCCACGCCGTCCAGGTGACCCTGATGAAGTTTATGCAAATGCTACCAAAGCCAAGGAAGTTCTTGGTTGGGAGGCTGAGTTCGGTATTGAGGAAATGTGTACCGATACTTGGCGTTGGCAAAGCGGTAATCCTAAAGGATACGAAAAATAAATTAAAGGGCTGTAACAGCCCTTTAAATATCTGCCCGTGGCGCAACTGGATAACGCAACAGATTCCGATTCTGGAGATTGGGGGTTCAAATCCCTTCGGGCAGGCCAAAAACCGACAAGTCAAAACTTGTCGGTTTTAATTTTAGTTTTTACTAAAAACAGTAGGGATTTGAAATAACCTCCGTTAAAGAATAGTTCTGGTTGTGTAAAGATAGGATATTCGTTTTGTTTTATTATGTTGTAATTATTCGTTTTGTATGCTATAATACTATCATAGAAACAGATGGTGAACTTTTATAGTGGTCTTATCTGAAAAAGGGGTATATGTTTTATGAATATTGCAATTGCACAATCAGGCGGTCCGACTTGTGCCATCAACGCTTCATTGTTGGGTGTTTTCTGTCACGCCACAAAATGTGAAGAGATAGATGTAGTTTACGGCTGCCTTAACGGAATTGAAGGACTGATATACAATAACCTGGTTGACCTGAGCGGTATCATCACCGAAGATGTTGAGATTGAGTTGATCCGTCAAACTCCTTCAACGCTCTTGGGTTCATGTAGATATAAGTTGCCTGATTATGAAAGCAATCCGCAGATATATGAGACTATTTATAAAAATATGCAAGCCCATGATATTTCTGCTTTCTTTTATATCGGCGGTAATGATTCTATGGATACGGTTATGAAGCTTGATGGCTTCTTTAAGTCGCGTGGTATTAAAATATCGGCAATCGGAATACCGAAAACTATCGATAATGACCTTCCCGAAACAGACCATACACCAGGCTTTGGCTCTGCTGCAAAGTACGTAGCAACAACTATGTTGGAGGTTACAAGGGACAGCAGTGTTTATTCTGTACCGTCGGTCACTATAGTGGAGATAATGGGCAGAGATACCGGTTGGCTGACAGCATCGTCCTCAATTTTGCGTGCTAACGGCGAAACAGCACCGCATTTAATTTATCTTCCGGAATGCAAATTTTCTATCAGGCAGTTTTTAGATGATATCAAAGAGGTACAAAAGAATCACCGTTCTGTTATTGTTGCGGTTTCAGAGGGCGTTGAACTCGAACACGAGGAAATTGGCGAGGAGTTTCAGTCGGGCAAGAACGATTGCTTCGGACATAAATATCTCGCGGGTGTAGGAAAAGCTTTAGAGAAAGTAGTAACGAGAGAGTTAGGCTGTAAGGTAAGGTCAATTGAACTGAATGTTATGCAGCGTTGTTCTTCCCATTTGAGTTCCAAAACGGATATCGAAGAAGCTCAGAACATCGGCGCTGAGGCAGTAATCGCGATGATGCAAGGCTATAGCGGTGTAATGATGATATTTAAACGCGGGGAAGAAAGTCCTTACAATGTTACAATTGAACATATTGCCGTGGACAAGGTGGCAAATTGCGTGAAATATTTCCCCAACGAGTGGATTAATGAAGCAGGGAACGATGTAACACAAGAAGCCATCGAATATTTTCTTCCCTTGATACACGGCGAACAGAAACTTTACTATAAAAACGGACTCCCCGAACATTTTATTTTGAAAGTTTAATTATTATTTAGTAACGTAAAAACTGTGCAGAATTTACTGCACAGTTTTTTGTATTTATAATAAGGCATTGTACATAATAAAAGCGGAGGGAAAATTATGATAGAACAAGATACCATAAAACTTTTGCGTGAATGTGATGCAGGTATTAAAATGGGTGTAAAGTCCATAGATGATGTGATGGACCATGTCGAGAGCAAGACATTAAAAAAACTGCTTAATGCTTGCAAGGACGAACACGATAAACTTGACAAAGAACTTCAAGAGTTGCTTGGAAAATACGGTGACGAGGGAAAAGACCCAAATTTCATCGCAGAAAAAATGGCAAAAATTAAAACCGAAATGAAATTGCAGATGAATGAAACCGATAATACTATTGCCGACCTGATTACCGATGGCTGTAATATGGGAGTTAAATCGCTTAATAAGTATCTTAACCAATATGCAGCTGCTGATGAAAAGTCAAAGGATATAACCAAAAGACTTATAAACCTTGAAGCACAGTTGGCTATAGATTTAAGAGAATATTTATAAATAAAGAGTGGCGTTGTGTTTTTAATAACACAACGCCATTCATATTTTATATACTTTTTAGAAACTCTAAAATGTCTGTAACCTGTTTTGCAGGGAAATCTTTAAGTGAAATATGACAATCAGCCATTTTATATGGGTTATTTACGGCAGAAAGCAACGGTACATCGTTTTCGCCGTCACCAACCGCTATTGTGTTTTCGGGCGAAATGCTAAATTTATTAGCAATTGCCTTAGCAGCAACACCCTTGTCGGCACTTTTGTTTACATATTCGCAAATGCCGTCACGATTATAGCAAACACGGGCAATTTGGCTTTTTTGCGGGGAAGACAAAACAGAAAGTTTAAATACTTCGCTGCCGAGGGTGTTTATAAGACGAGTCCTTTCGTTGTCAGATGTCTTTTCGTCAAAGCAAAGAGTTTTTGTTCTGCCAAAAACTGTGGCGTTAGTTGGGTAAGGAGAAAGTTTTCCTGCTTCTATTTTGCAAAAAGGATTTTTGTATATAACACAATCACGGTAGAATGCAATTGCTCCATCAAGACAAACAAAAACGATTTTTTGTGAAACGGGTGCTAAGAGAGTACGAAGCTCATCGTAACTTCTGCCACTTGCAACGGCAAAAATATTGCCTTTGCTTACAATTCGGTCTATTTGCGCTAAAATGTCACGGGATATACTTTTTTCGCCACGTGGCAATAGCGTTCCGTCAAGGTCGCAAAACAGTAGTTTGCTCAAGGCGTTTTCTCCTTTCTGGTTTATTTTTATATATTATACCTCATTTTGCATTTAAGTTCAACTAAAAAAATAACCCCAAAAGGGGTTACTTTTTATAATTTTTCTATTGTTTCCATTAAATAATCGCCAAACTCTTTACAGGTAGCACCATCGGTATCGCCTGTAACTACAACACGCTTTTCGGTTTCGGTGCAGATATTCAAAGCCAAGTTCAGCTTATCGGCCTTTTTGTTAAAGCCTATGTGGCGAAGTAACATTTCTACTGCTTTGAAAATGCTTGTTGGGTTTGCGTATTCGCCAATACCTGCCTCAATCATTCTTGGAGCTGAGCCGTGAATTGGCTCGAACATAGCGTAAACATCACCTATGTTAGCACTTCCTGCAGTTCCCACGCCACCTTGAATCTGAGCGGCTTCATCTGTAATAATATCACCATAAAGGTTGGGGAGCAAAACCACCTGAAACTGAGAGCGAATATCCTTGTTGACAAGGTTGGCGGTCATAATGTCGATATACCATTCATCAACCTCAATGTCAGGATAATCCTTTGCTACCTCGTGGCATATCTGTGAAAACTTGCCGTCAGTCTTTTTCATAATATTAGCCTTTGTAACAATGGCAACCTTAGTTTTGCCGTTGTTTTTAGCATATTCAAAAGCAGCTTTTGCAATTCTGCGAGTGCCCGCATTTGTTGTGACCTTAAAGTCAAAGGCTAAGGTATCGGGAATTTCAACACCGCGTGAGCCTAAAACATATTCACCCTCGGTGTTCTCACGGAAGAAAGTCCAGTCAATGTTTTCTTCTGGCACATTTACAGGACGAACATTCGCATATAGGTCAAGTTCTCTGCGCATAGCCACATTTGCACTCTCAAGTGTACCGCCTTTTAAAGTAGTGGTGGGAGCTTTTAATATAACATTACAAGCCTTGATTTCTGCTAAAACATCATCGGGGATAGCCTTGTTTTTAGCAATTCGGTTTTCGATGGTAAGACCCTCAATAGTTCTGAGTTCCACCTTGCCGTTTGCAATTTCATCTTTTAAAATAAACTGCAAAAGGCGGTCGCTTTCACGAGAAATTATAGGACCTATACCATCGCCGCCACAGATACCTATAACGATTTTGTCAAGTTTTTTGTAATCTGTGTAGGCGGTGTCAGCCTCCATTTTTTGCTGACGGGCAATTTGCTCGGTTAAAAGGGTTTTAAACTGCTCGACAGCAGAGTTAATGTAATTCTCCATTATTATTCACCTTTCTTTGTGTAGGAAAGAAGACCGCCTGCTTTAAGTATTGCTTTTTGACGCTCAGTATAAGAGCCGACAAGCACAAAGCTTTCACCGGTGGTTTCGTTTTTAAGTGTGATTTCACCCTTGTCCATTCCCTCGAAGACATTTGAAAGGGTGAGCGTATCGCCTTGATTTAGTTTGTCGTAATCATTAGCGTTCTTAAATGTCAATGGCATAATGCC
>JAZONB010000081.1:0-2596 GCA_045654305.1 Acutalibacteraceae bacterium
CCGTTACCGTCAAAAACATATCCGTCATAACCGTGCGAGGTAAACTCCAGAACATCTGCCGCACGCCAATATTTATAACCGCGTCTTTATCTACTGCCCCGCCACCAAATACAAGAGGCGTATGTATACTCGAATCGTGACAGCTGCGTTTATATTCGTCGTTTCGCGTTTTAAAATGACATCCGTGGTCACTTGTGTAAACTATAACCGTATTTTCATACAGTCCTTTATCCTTCAGGGCTTTAACAAGACTTCCGACATTTTCATCAAGAGAATGAATAGCAGCAAGATAGTCGGGATATTCTTCTTTGTAATTACCCTTAAGAAATGTTAAATCATCCGGTAAAGGATATTCACGGAAATCATCAACCTTATCTGTTGGTCCTTCAAAATGACCGTGGTCATTCTGGTGGTGTGGCTCAAGCTGTGAAACAAACATAAAAAATGGCTTTTCGCCGTTATGGTTATTTACATATTCAACCGCAAAGTCGTCTATACAATCCGCCCTGTAACCCTTAAAGTCAATCTGATTGCCGTTACCGTCAAAAACATATCCGTCATAACCGTGCGAGGTAAACTCCAGAACATCTGCCGCACGCCAATATTTATAACCGCCTTGTCTTTGAGGCGGAACAGCAGTTTTTTCACAATGAACACCGATACCTGCATAACGGTCTGAAGCAAGATGCCATTTTCCGATATACGCTGTATCATATCCGTTTTCATTAAAATAATCAGCCAAGGTTTTCACATCTTCTTGCAAAGCAATTCCGTTCCAATAGCAACGGTTTTCAGTTGCAAACTGACCTGTCTGCAAGCAGGCACGTGCAGGACCGCAAACAGGCTGGCAAGTAAAAGAGTTTTCAAACAGCACTCCCTCTTCTCCCAATTCCCAGACATTAGGCATAAGACTGCTGTTCAGAGTGTCCCATCGCTGTTGATCGGAAAAATAAAAGATAATATTAGGCTTCATTATTTTTCTCCTTAATGCTTATAAACATTTTCGTGTATCCTTCAGACATATTACAGTAAATATTGTAACACAAATATATCAGCAGTTCAATAAAGATAGCCACTTTTATTTTGACACAATTGAGGCAGGCGAAGCAGCTATAGATGAACGCGAATCAAAAAACACCGGGTCCGCGGATACTGTCGATACAACGGTTCTTTCAAAATTGCTTGCAGAAAAATATCCCGGCGACTTCATTTTTGAAAAAATTTTATGCAAGTCATATTTGTTGGACCGACCTTGATTGACAACAGGTCTGCGGTTGGTGTAAAATGAAGAAGACTGTGATGGTGAAACTGTTATACGATATAGATGCGAGTTAACAAAATAATTAATTTTCAATTTGTCAAATATATCGTTTATTTAATCGGAGGCTTATCTTATGTTCAAACTGATTCCTCAGCCTGTAAAAATATTTACCGATAAATCTGTAACCGGTTTTGTTTTAACTGACAATACAACCGTTTCCGCATTTGATTTTTCTGATGATTTGATTGTTTTCGTAAAAAAAGTATTGCACAAAGAAATCAAAGCATCAAATGGTGACTGTTTAATTTCTTTAATCATTGATGACAACTTCAAATATGATGAAGGTTATTCCCTGAAGTGCGAAAACAATAAAGTTAATATTGTATCAAAAACAGAAAACGGACTTTTTTACGGAATACAGACTCTCAAACAAATGCTTCTGCAATCAGGAGGGAATATTCCATACACTGAAATTTTTGACTCCCCTCGCTTCGCTTACAGAGGATATATGCTTGACTGTGGAAGATATTTTTATTCTGTCAATGATATAAAACGAATCATAGAGCTTATTGCATTACATAAAATAAACATACTGCATTGGCATCTGACTGAGGATCAGGGTTGGAGAATAGAAATCAAAAAATATCCTTTACTGACAGAAAAAGGCTCGGTGCGCAGTCACACAAATTTCAACAGAAAATCTCACGGCGGTTTTTATACTCAGGAAGAAATAAAAGAAGTTGTTGAATACTGCCACAAACATAAAATCAAGGTTATTCCCGAATTTGATGTTCCGGGTCACAATGTTGCTGCAATCGCCTGTTATCCGTATCTTTCTTGTTTTGAGCGAAGTCTTGAAGTAGCAACCCATTGGGGTGTCAAAAGAGATATTCTCTGCGCAGGTAAAGAGTCAACTTACGGTTTTGTTTATGATGTTCTTGACGAAATAATGGAACTTTTCCCCGATAAAATAATTCATATTGGTGGCGATGAAGCATTCAAAGAACGTTGGAAAATATGTCCTCATTGCCAGAAGGCCATAAAAGAAAACAATCTGCACGATGAAAACGACCTCCAGATGTTCTTTATGTCAAAAGTTAACGATTATCTTGCATCAAAAGGTTATTCTTCTCTTATGTGGGGCAACGATACAGAAGGTGGAACGGATAACCTTTCTTCCAAAATTGCGTGGACCATATATAAACCCCATTGTAACGATGAAATGATAAAAAAGGAACTTGAACGAGGCAGAAAGCTCATAAACTCAAAAAATAAAACTTTTTATCTTGATTTCCCTTACGGATGGACATCCCTCTCGGATGTTTGCAACAGTGA
>JAZONB010000082.1:0-7471 GCA_045654305.1 Acutalibacteraceae bacterium
TTAAAATACAAATAGCAGCAAGCTTAATGCTTGCTGCTGAAATGTTTCCTCATATAAGCCAAAAGAATAAGTCCTAAAATCGGGAATGCTGCCGCTATAAGCATGCCTACCTTGAATCCTATTTCTTCCGCTGACAATGACAAGGTATTACCCAAATTTTGCGCCCACTGTGTTAGTGAGATATTATCCACTATAATACCAAGAGTCTGTGGGGCAACTGATGCGCCGAGGTCTCCGCCGGCAGCCATCAGAGCGTATGCCGCAACACCAACCATAGGAACTTTTTCTTCCATAAATATAAGTGTACCCGGCCATAGCATCGAGGTGCAGATACCCAAAGCAATACAGGCCAACAAAGACAAAATATCATTTTGAGAAAAAGACACCATTAAATAGCAAACAACCGAACCCGCCATACTTAAGCATAAAACTTTGAAAATATTCTTACCATATTTTGCATAAGCAGTTCTTGTAAGTGCAAGCAACACCGCAAACAAACACATACCAAAGATATCGCCCCAAACTTTTGGCATATGCAATACATTCTCTGTGTATACAGAAATCCAATTTGACATAGTATTCTCGGCACAGGCGCCTAAGAAAATACACATCATACACAATGCAAGACCGGTGGTCCGGTGCTTAGAATTGATTTTTTCTGATTTTCCATGTTCGATATCCATACTGGGAAGTTTACAAGTCATTAACAGAATCGAAGCAATCACGGGAAGGGCTGCCCAAAAGAATGTGAGATACATCCAGTATTCATTGCCTATAAATTGAAGGCATAATGTACTAATGAGAACAACGCTCACCAACCCATATCCGTAAAGCGAATGGAGGGTACTCATATCTTTTTCAGGAGTATCTGATGGTAAAGCGGCAACTGTCGGACTGATAAGCACCTCTCCAAGCCCTGCGGCAACAGAGAACATAACCGTTCCCACAACCAAGCCTACATAAGCAGACTTGGGGAACAACGTTGGAATTAACGCATAGGTACATAAGCCAACCGCAGTAAGTAACGGCATCAACCGAATCGTCTTGTGTATGTTAAAGTATTTGCTGAAAAAGCTGAAAATCAAATCTATCCCAAGTTGAGTACAAAAGTTTATAAGTACAAGAGTTCCAAGAAGCGTGTACGATATTCCGTATAACTCTCTAAATGTCGCAAACAACAATGGTGGTAAACTAAAAACCGATGACATAGCAAGGTATGTAAAATAACAAGTGAATTTTGTTCGCCTATAATTTGATTTGTCCATTATTAAATCTCCTATCTTGACAACGAAATACTACATTATTATAATTATAGTACCAAATCAAAGTATATTATATAACTTTTGTGTATATTTTTGGCAAAATAGTGTCAAGGAAAGGGATTTTATGAACAACCTAATATATTCTTTTGACCATACTATGAGAGAACTGTTTGAATATCCGGATGCATCATTTCCATTTGTTACATGGACGGGAGATTTTAGCACCTTTGCAGATCATAGTTTGGTGTGTCACTGGCATAACGAATTTGAATATGACCTATTACTTTCAGGAACCTTAGATTATTACATAGATGGAAAGAATATAAGAGCGACTTCGGGTGATGTTGTTTTCATAAACGCAAATTCTATGCATATGGCTACACAGGTTGGTAATGAAAACGCAGTTATTTATACTGTAAGTTTTCTTCCCTCTTTGCTCAATGGAAGTTTCGGCACTACTTTTTTCAAAAAGTATTTTCAACCCATTTTGCAATCCTCGGTTAAAGGTTTTTTAATAAATAGCAAAACGCTCAGCGGACAAGCCACAATAAAATTATTGAATGAAATATACCACCTTGAAAAAGATAACGAGGAACACTATGAATTGCTGTGTCTCGGATTAATTAGCTGTATTTGGAACCACACACTCCAATATATTAAGGAGCAAAAAAATCATTTGTCTTCATTTTACACAAACCACGACAGTCAGCAAAAAGCCAAAGACATCCTCTTATATATTCATGAGCATTATGCAGATGATATTCAAATAGATGATATAGCGCAATATGTAGGTGTTAGCCGTAGCGAGTGTTTTCGTTGCTTGAAAAGATATATCAACAGAAGTCCCATCGTTTATTTAACGGAATATCGCCTTTCTTATGCCGTGAAATTATTGACGGAAACAGAAAAATCCATTACAGAAATCGCAATGGATTGTGGATTCTCTAACGCCAGTTATTTTGGAAAACAATTTAAAAAGGCTTATTCTGTTACCCCTTTGCAATTTCGGAAATCCAAGATAAGTGTTTGAAAGCGTCAAAAGAGTGCCAATCACAGAATTGGCACTCTTCTTTTATTAGGATGCGTCTTTCATTTGTTGTTCTTCCGCAACACTTTGCGCGGTTTCGAGCATATTTTCGGCGAATATAGCGTATCCTTTTGTTGGGTCGTCGACGAGGACGTGGGTTACGGCACCAATCAACTTGCCATTCTGGATAATTGGACTACCCGACACTAGTGTGTCAAGGCAGATACAACACGATTTTTGAGCGATTTTCAGCCTATTTTTACCTAAAAATGCTCATTTTAGCTTGAAAACAAGTAAATTTCAGCCTACAGAATAATTTTGGCTGATTTTTGTATCATTGTACATCCGGTATCACACTATTTGTTTTATTATAATCCAAGACACAGAACCATCCCCTGTCTTACTGTCTTATCTGAAACCAACAAAAAGGAACCGCAGAATTGTTTGCAGTCCCTTTTTTGATAGGTATAGTTTACATTTTTATAATAAGTCGTATTCTTTTTGCAAGAATTTTCTATCAGTTTTGAAATGACTTATCGGTTTTTTATCAATCACAAAAATTTTCTTAGGTTGCTCCTCGATAGGCATTGTTTTAATGTAATTATTTAACTCAGAAATAAGTGTTTCTTCGTTTTGTTTCTTTTCTAGAACAATGAATAAATATGGGATTTCATATCCTTCGTGTTCTTTATCTATGCCCGAAACGATGATAGCATCTTTAATGCCGTCTAATGCCAAAATCTTATTTTCAATTCCAAGAGGGAAAACCATTTTATCAGGATATATATTCAACCCCTTACGACCAAGCACAAATAACAATCCTTCAGGAGTCATAAATCCGGTATCACCAGTATGAAGCCACAAGTTGCCATCAGGGTGAATCTTTAACACCTCATCGGTCAACTTCTTATCTGAATAACCGATCATAATACCTGCGCCGCTTTTACAAATTTCACCGACTTCATAATATTTAAGTTCATTTGTAGTGGTAGGCTCAAAAATAGAAAGAACAGTATCAACATAAGGCATACCGGCACTGCCCGACAAAATCATCTCTTTGCCATAAGCTACGGTAAACCCTGAACCGCCTTCGCTTTGACCATATCCTGCACTAAGTGGACCTTTGTAGTTGTGTTTATCTAAAAAGGCTTGTACTCTTTCGATATACTTCTTCGAAAGCGGTTCTGCTCCAAAACCAAACATTTTAAAGTGACTCATATCATAATCTTCAGGTATTCTGTTAGATTCGATCAACACATTAACAAACTGAGGAACAAGCGCCCAACCGTTTGGCTTATAGTGCATCATTTCAAGGTCTAAATCCTCAATCTTGCAATAAGGGTCTAAAGCCAAAACCTTACCATCTGCTAGTGGATAGCACATAGCGGCAGTTACTACCGATACAATAACCGGTGGAATAATAGTATGTAGCCAAAGTTCTCGTTCTCCCGAAGAATAAGGCATCATTGAAAGTTGCCCAATCATTCCTAATACGGATTCTGTAGAATGCATTAACTCTTTAGGTTCGCCTGTAGAACCGCTTGTGAAAGCAGAAAACAATCTGATATTCTTCTCTTGGTTTTCTTTAAAGAAGTTAACATCTTTTCCTCTCTCTAAAAAATCGGTCCAAGAGATATTCTTTGAGTTGTCGCTTTTATCACCTTGATATTTTGATTCAATAACCCCTGCTATATTACTTCTTAATTTTATATTTTTATCAAATGAAAACAAAGGATCTACCACAACAATATTTTTAACTTTGGTGTTGTTGTAGATTTGTTCAGCATCCGAAGAAATTATATAATCAGGAGCAATATACAAAGAAACAGTTTCGTCTTTGTTGATTAAACTGATAATGCTATCTATATCCTCGATAATATTTTTTATACAACACCCTATTTTCTCGCAAGCTAACAATAGCTCAATGTATTCGGGTACACATTCTAGCGAAGCAACAATAGCATCACCTTTTTTAACGCCCATAGAAACTAGAGATTTTGCAACTTGTTCGATTCTCTTAAAAAATTCTCCGGCTTTAATAGCAGTATCATAGTAGTTAATAATGGTTTCATCAGGGTTCTGCCAAACCATTTTAATTCTATCTAAAATTTTGTTAAACGAAGGTCTTGCTGATAGCAATTCCTGCGGATAATATTTCAACCAAGGTTTATCTATAGACGGATAACCCGTCAGTTTCTTTTCTGTTTGCATTGTCATTGCTCCTTATAATTAAAGTGTTCCGCTAACAGCGATAATATATCCCTTTGTTATCGATGACTTTATAACGATACTATTTTTATCAGAAAGTTCTTGACTTTCTTCGACTTCATTATATATATAATTGTGCCAATCTGTTGTATCAACAATATACCACCGTAGGTCTCTTTTGATTTGTGTGTTTGCTTGACTTCGGGAAATAGAATAATAGCCTTCCGCAGAAATCTCAAAAAACAACGCATTCTTTCCGCATTTTCTTTCAAACCAATCTATAAAAACTGGGGATTGCGGAATCACTGGTGTGACGACCTTAAAATACTGTTTCACTTGATTCACTAGCAGTGCAATTTCCTTTTCTTCGGGAACACTTCTACTTATTTCCGCAACACAATTGATTTTCTTAAAATCTTTAGGAGATACATCTAACGTTATTGTTTTTCCGTCAGTGCGTACTTTTGTACGTAAATTCAATTCTTCGATTACTCTATTTAATTGTTTGAAAATTTGATCTTCTTTATATAAAACAACTCGCAGTAACTCATCAGAATCAAACCCTTTATACTGCCGTTGTTTAGTCATTTCCAAAACACTTTTATCCAGTAAGTCTTTGGTTAAGACTCGTTTGATTCTTTTGAATCCTTTTTTACCTATTTCAAGACTTACAGTTTCTAGAATCGCTAATCCTATCTGAATTGCTAAAGCGTCCATTAAAATTCCCCCGTAAAATAAAAAGTGCGCCCACCGAAGCAGACGCACAAAAAACGCAAACTCCGATAGTCGCCAAACTAATTCAATATAACAAGCATTGCTGCATTCACATTGATGGAATTTGCATTTTTATCAAATTCATAATGTAAACACAACAAGAGCGCATCAAAAGGAAACACTATCCCCTTTGTAATAATGCTTTTATCGTTATATTCAATTAGTTTGGCATTATATAGTATATCACTTTATATCAAAAAATGCAATAGAGAAAGGACTCCGTATGGAGCCCTTTCGGTTATGACGCATCTTTCAGTTTATTGCTCTCTGCCACCCCTTGCGCTGTTTCGAGCATATTCTCTGCGAATATGGCGTAACCTTTTGTTGGATCGTCAACTAATACATGCGTGACTGCTCCAATTAACTTACCATTCTGGAGCAAAGGGCTTCCCGACATTCCCTGCACTATTCCCCCTGTTTCTTCGAGCAGGCGTTTATCTGTTACGGTAATTATCATATTTTGTGTTTTTGAAAGATATGCCGAGGTACGAACTGTAATTTTGCAGTCATATAACTTTGGCTCGTCTCCCTCAACTGTACACAAAATTTTGCCCTTTCCACTTTTCACCTCTTGCTTTAAAGCAATCTCTGTATAATTTCCATAACCTTTTTTGCCCTTAACACAGGAATACACACCGCAGTCACTGTTAAGACTAATTTCACCAATAGTCTTAAAATTAAATTTTCCCTCTAACTGACCGGGACTTCCTGCCGTGCCTTTTTCAATATCAACAATCTGAGCCGAAACCAATTCACCCGAATTGAGTCTTAAAAGCTCACCTGTTTCATCATCGCAAATTCCGTGTCCTAAACCGCATATAACATTAGTGGCGGGACTGTAAAAGGTAAGTGTACCTATCCCTGCCGAGCTGTCCTTTATCCAGATTCCTATTTTATAAGTGTCGGTTTCGCTCGACTTTACCGCTGTGAGTCTCTTATTAATCTTTTTATTATTTCTGCTAATTAAAAATTTCATTTCCTTACCATTTGATGCTTCGACGATTTCGCTTAAATCCTCGTTTGTGTAGACCTTTTCTCCGTTTACAGAAATTATATAATCCCCTTTTTTAATTCCCGCTGTTTTTGCTGGGTTCTGTAGACCTTCCTTAGTGTTAACCTCGCTGATTTCACTTACAAGAACTCCCTTTGTATAAAGCTTCATTCCGAACGGTGTACCTAACACCGCAACATACATTTCGTCAACTACCTCAACATTCACGCTTGTAACAGGTACTATGCCAAATAGCTTTAAATCAACATTATATTCCTCACCTATTGTATTAAGGCTTGTTTGTGTAACACGAGCGCCCTTATAAACAGCCGTTACAGGAATTGGTGTTTCCACATAAAAGGAATCACCCTTTTTGATTTTATATTCTAAATCAATGGTGTTTTCGGTAAATATTATTGCCGCAAAAATCATTATAGAAAAAAGCATTAATACACTGAAAATGCTCTTAATAAAAACACGCGCAAACTTCAATGAAATCACTCCTCATTGATAGAATGCGCGTTTTTTGCTTTTTTAATTATTACAAATTAATCCTAAATCGTTTTCAATAATTAGTAAACGGTTGTATTTTGCCACTCGGTCTGTTCTGCAAGGTGCCCCTGTTTTAATTTGTCCTGAATTTACGGCTACTGCAATATCTGCAATGGTTGTATCCTCTGTTTCGCCTGAACGGTGCGAAACAACCGCCTTGTATCCATTTTTATGGGCAAGCTCGATTACATCAAGAGTTTCGGTAAGTGTTCCTATCTGGTTAGGCTTTATGAGAATAGCATTACCCGCACCCTCTGCAATGCCTTTTTTAAGTCTTGCGGTGTTTGTAACAAACAAATCGTCGCCAACAAGCTGAAGCTTATGGGACAAAGCCTCAGTAAGCTTTTTCCAACCCTGCCAATCCTCTTCGGCAACGCCATCTTCAATAGATATTATGGGATATTTTTCGCAAAGTTCTTTATAATAACTGATAAGCTCATCGGCGGGTTTGGTAACATTTCTTTTTGGCAGAGTGTAAACACCGTTTTTATACCATTCACTTGAAGCTACATCCAAGGCTATTTTAATATCATCTGTGGTGTAGCCCGCCTTCCCGATTGCCTCTATAATCAGCTCTATCGCTTCTTCGTCAGAACTCAAATTCGGCGCAAATCCGCCTTCGTCTCCAACGCCTGTGCTCATATTACGCGACTTTAA
>JAZONB010000083.1:0-16202 GCA_045654305.1 Acutalibacteraceae bacterium
CCGAAAGAGAATACTCCTCACAGCTATATGATTTTGGAAAACGGAAAATTCCTCTGGAAAAATTTAGAAACTAAAGAAATCTATAAGGAATACGAAATTTAATGAAGAATATCGTAATAATCGGCGGAGGTCCTGCAGGGCTTAAAGCCGCACTTAGCGCCGATTTTAAGTACAGAGATATAAAAAGGCAAATAACAATTATTGAGAAAAACGAGCGACCAGGCAGAAAGCTTATGATTACGGGTAAAGGTCGGTGTAATGTTACAAATAATTGTGATTTGGATACACTTATTGCCAATACTCCTAAAAACGGAAGATTTTTATATTCTGCATTTTCGAACTTTCTCCCTCAGGATACAATGTCTTTTTTTGAGACGATGGGAGTGCCGCTTAAAACCGAAAGAGGAAACAGAGTTTTCCCACAGTCGGACAAGGCAGTTGATATAGTTGATGCGCTCGTTAAAGGCTTGAAACCGAGAGGAATTAAACTGCTTCACGCAACAGCCAAAAGCATTAAAACCCAAAACGGTGCTGTTTGCGGTGTAGAACTCGAAAACGGCCAAATTATAGAGGCTGACAGCGTAGTTTTGGCTACGGGTGGTCTATCGTATCCTGTTACAGGCTCAACGGGTGACGGCTACCGTATGGCTATTGAATTAGGTCATACAGTAACCGAACTCAAGCCCTCGCTTGTACCGCTTTGCTGTCACGAAGGCTTTTGCTCAAAACTTTCGGGACTATCTCTTAAAAATGTTACCATTTCGGTTTTCGAGGGTGATAAGAAAAAACCAATTTTTAAGGAAATGGGCGAAATGCTTTTCACGCATTTTGGTATATCGGGACCTTTGGTTTTGTCTGCATCTTCATATATCAGAAAAATGGGTAAAGCAGAATATACTGCAGTAATAGACCTTAAACCTGCTTTGAGTGATGAACAGTTGGACAAGCGAATACTTAGAGATTTTGAAAATCAGCAGAATAAGGATTTTGCAAATTCTCTCGATGCCTTATTGCCAAAGAGTATAATTTCAGTTATAATAGGTATGTCGGGTATTGAACCGCATAAAAAGGTTAATCAAATCAGTTCTGCCGAAAGGTCAAAGCTTTGTAGTGTCATTAAAAATGTAACTTTGCATATAACAGGGTTTAGACCTATTGAAGAGGCTATTATTACTAGCGGGGGCATTAGTGTTAAGGAAATAAACCCCTCTACTATGGAATCAAAGCTTGTGAACGGTTTGTTTTTTGCGGGCGAAATAATCGACGTGGACGCTTTTACAGGCGGTTTTAATTTACAAATTGCATTTTCCACAGGATTTTTAGCAGGGGAAAATGTGTAAAGGAGATATATAGATGATTTCGGTTGCTATTGACGGTCCTGCAGGTGCAGGAAAAAGTACTTTATCAAGAAAATTGGCTGAAAGCTTCGGCTTTATTTATGTTGATACGGGTGCTTTGTATAGGGCGGTAGGATTAAAGTTTTCTCGCAAGGGAGTAAATACTGAATTAAACTGTGACATTGATGAGATTTTGTCAGAGACAATAGTTGATATTCGCTTTGTAGGAACTGAGCAAAGGGTGTTTTTAGACGGAGAAGATGTGTCGGATAAAATTAGAACGCCCGAGGCTTCTATGATGGCGTCGGCTGTTTCCGCAAAGCCACAGGTTAGAGCGTTTTTGCTTGATACACAAAGAAAGTTGGCAGAGAATAACGACTGCCTTATGGACGGCAGAGATATAGGTACTGTAGTTCTTCCAAACGCCACTGTTAAGATTTATCTTACTGCTTCGGCAGAGGATAGGGCAATGCGCCGTTACAAGGAACTTATCGAAAAGGGACAGGCTGTTGAATATAAAGATGTTTACGATGATATGGTAAAGCGTGACTATAATGATATGAATCGTGAAATCGCACCTTTAAAACAGGCCGATGACGCTATTTTGGCAGATACTTCAGGTCTTGAATTTAAGCAGTCCTTCGAGCTTTTAACCAACCTTATAAAAAAAGGAATAGAGGAAAACAATGAAAATAACTAAGGCAGAAACTGCAGGCTTTTGCTTTGGGGTTAACAGAGCTGTAAATATGGTGTACGAGCTTTTAGCTCAGGGCGATGAGGTTTGCACATTAGGTCCTATTATTCATAACCCACAGCTTGTTGAAGAACTGGCGTCAAAAGGTGTTAGAATTGTCGAGTCGCCCGAGGATGCTTTAGAGGGTGAAACGCTTGTTATTCGTTCTCACGGGGTAGAGCGTAAGGTTTATGAAAAGGTAAATAATTCGGGTATTAAAATTGCCGATGCTACTTGTCCCTTTGTTGCTAAAATTCATAAGATAGTTGCTGAAAACAGTCTTTCGGGAGCGGTTACGATTATTGCAGGTGACGAAAAGCATCAGGAAGTCAAAGGCATTATAGGTCATTGTTACGGCGAATATTTTGTGGTAGCAACCGAGGAAGAACTGGGTGAAATTCTGCAAAAAAACGGTTTTTTTGCAGAAAAAGAACTTATTTTGGTTTCTCAAACAACCTTCAATGCAGAAATTTGGGAAAAGATACAAAAAAATTTAAAAAAAGTATGTACAAATGCGAAAATTTTTGATACAATATGTAACGCAACTGCTTTAAGACAAAGTGAGGCAGATGATATATCTCGTCATAGTGACGCGGTCGTTGTAATCGGCGGAAAGCATAGTTCAAACACAGCTAAGCTTTTTGATGTTTGCAGCGCCAACTGTCACAAGACCTATCATATCGAAACAGCTGATGAATTAAGCCAAATTGATTTGAAAGGTTGTCTTAACGTAGGAGTTGTGGCAGGTGCATCTACACCTGCGGGTATTATAAAGGAGGTTATTAAAACCATGTCGGAAAATTTACAATCGGTTGAGGAACAGATGGAGGTAAAAGAATCTGTTCAAAAAAGCTTCGAGGAAATGACAGATGAGGAAGCATTTGAGGCTTCACTCAGCGGCTTAACAGGCGACCAAAAGGTTGAAGGTATTGTTGTTGCTGTTAATCCCTCTGAAATCACAGTTGATATTGGAAGGGGAGTAACAGGATACATTTCAGCTGCAGAATTTTCTTCAGACCCAGACGTTAAGCTTATGGATGAAGTTAAGGTTAATGATAAGTTAAATCTTATTATTATGAAAATCAATGACCAGGAAGGAACTGCAATGCTTTCTAAGCGTCGTTTTGATGCTATTGCCGGTTGGGACAATATAGTTGCTGCCAAAGAGTCCGGTGAAATCGTTACAGGCTATGTTAAGGACATTATTAAGGGAGGCGTTGTTGCCTACACTAACAATGTTCGTGTTTTCATTCCTGCTTCTCAGGCTACCGCTTCGAGAAATGATTCTTTAGAGGATTTAAAGGGTAAGGAAGTTTCTTTCCGTATCATCGAAATCGGCAGAGGCAGAAGAGCAGTAGGCTCTATCAGAAGCGTGCTTCGCGAAGAGAGAAAGGCTCAGCAAGAAAAAATCTGGGAAAACATTGCCGAGGGCGACCGTTTCACAGGTACAGTCAAGTCTTTGACTAACTATGGTGCTTTTGTTGATATCGGCGGTGTTGACGGTATGATTCACGTGTCCGAGCTTTCTTGGAGCAGAATTAAGAACCCAAGCGAGGTTGTTCTTGTTGGCGACACAGTTGAGGTTTATGTAAAGGCTATTGACAAGGAAAAGAAAAAGATTTCCTTAGGCTACAAGAAGGAAGATGAGAACCCTTGGGTTATCTTCCAGAAAAATTATGATGTTAACGATGTTGTTAAGGTGACAATCGTAAGTATGACAACCTACGGTGCATTTGCCCGTATAATCCCAGGTATTGACGGTTTGATTCATATTTCACAGATTGCTGATAAACACGTTGCTAAGCCTCAGGACGAGCTTCAAGTAGGTCAAGAGGTTGAGGCAAAGATTACAGCTGTTGACAATGATAAAAAGCGCGTAAGCCTTTCTATCAGAGCTTTAATTCAAAAAGAAGAAGAGGAAACTCAGGATATTGAAGCTGCTGACGAGGTAGTTTACGAAGCTACCGAGGAAAATGCTCCCGTTGAGGAAGCTGAGGTTATCGAGGCTGCTGAGGAAGTAACAGCGGCTGAAGTAGAGGTTGCTACCGAATAATAATAAAATTAAAATCCCTTGAATTGAGAAATTCAAGGGATTTTTTTATATATTATCCTTAGAAAAATAAGATAGAATATAGCTTAAAATAAATACGCCGAACAGTAACAAAGTAACACAAGTGAATAATGAAGAATGGTGGTATCCGTTCTTTGAAAGTATATTTATTAGTAAGTTAGGAATAGAACTTGTAAAGCAAAGAACTACTGACGCCAGACCGCTACTTAAAATTACCTTAAAGCTTTTATCATTATCTGCGTCGCAATAAAGCTTTGTGAAATTAAGGAAAAAGGTTAAAACAGCACAGTAAGAAAAAATTAAAAGTATGTTATCCGAAATTAAAGCGAGTTTTGAAATTGAAGTGAAATCGCAAATCATTCGGATTATAATATACAAAACAGTAACCGAAGATGCTATTTCGGGGATTTTGATTTTAATAAATGGGGTTAATGCAAAAAGTATGAAATATGCTGTAACAGCAAGGCTTAATAACTTAAGTAATGCTGACTGCCACGGAATTGCAACAGGTGAATTATTAAATATCAATTCGGCAAAAATAGCACAGCTAAGTCCTATTGCAGAAACCGACATAAATTTTGTTGTTTTTGGGGGATTGTTTGGCCGTATAAAAGTTAACCAAGAAAACAAAGCAACACTAAAGGCTGACATTAAAATCATTAAGAGAAGTATGGGACCGAAATTTTTAGTTTCGTTGATATAAAATCCTGTATTTGATTCAATAGTAAAGCAAAGCTGTAAAAAACGCAAAACTAAACTAACGGGTAATGCTATAAAGAAGAATAGCATTATTTTATTTTGCTTCATTTTCATCCTCCGAACATTAAATGGAAGTTAAAATCATATAGTTAATTGTATTACTCTATTTAAAAAAAGTCAACAAAAAGGTGAAACTATGAAGAAAATGATGTTAATTTCTGCGATAATTTCTGCGGTTATGCTCTTAATGCCATTGGCTGTTTTAGGACAAGTTGAAAAGCCAAAAACCGAAGCCATAGAAACGGCGGCGCCAATCAAGGAGAAAAATAAAAACAAGGATATTTTCAGGGTGTATGATAAAGCAACCAACAAAACAACCGAAATGGCGGCAGATGAATATATTTTCGGTGTTATTGCGGCAGAAATGCCCGCTTTATACGAAACACAAGCACTAAAGGCACAGGCGGTGGCGGCATATACCTACGCCTGCTATAAGCGAGAGTTAAACAAAAAAGCAGATTATGATATAACCACCGATTTTTCAACCGACCAAAGCTATAAAACAGAGGAAAAAGCCCGTGAAGACTGGGGAGATAATGCAGAAGAATATGTGCAGAAAATTAAATCCGTCATAAAGAGTGTAAGCGGCAAGTGTATGTATTATGAAAACAAACCGATATTTGCGGCTTATCATGCGGTATCCTCAGGAAAGACCTATTCAGCAAAAGATGTTTGGGGTAAAGAAATTGAATACTTAAAGAGTGTAGAATCAAAGGGTGATATGGAGTCAAAAAAGTATGAGGCAGTTTTAGAGTTTAGTGAAGAAGAATTAGAGGAAAAACTCTTATCTTTGGTCAGCAAGAAGAAAAATAAAGAAATTTTAGGAGATATAAAGGCTAAAAAGAGTGGCTTGGTTGAGAGTATTAAGGTATACGGTAACGACGTTAGCGGTAGTGAAATAAGGTCTGCATTAGGGTTGCCGTCAAGTAATTTTAAAATTGAGAAAAAAGACGGTAAATACATTTTTAACTGTCTTGGATACGGTCACGGAGTGGGGATGAGTCAACATGGAGCAAATTATATGGCGAAGCAAGGATATAATTATAAGCAAATACTATGCCATTATTATAAAGGGATTACCATTAAATAGCTGTTCATAAATTGTTAAAAAACTGTTGAAATATGTCGAAAAGTATGATAAAATGACATAAAATAATGCTAAGTTGGGAGAACTTATGAGAGCAGACGGAAAAAAACTAAGACACGTTGACCCCATGTATAAAATCGTTCCTCACATTATGACCAAACGTTACGATTCAATGAATATGATAACTATTGATGTAGCTTATGACCCGATGCAGAGCTATATTAATAAAAAGCGTAAAGAGGGCGTTGCGATTAGCCATATGGCTGTTTTGATTGCGGCGTATCTCAGAACTTGTGCACAGTATCCTGCTTTAAATCGCTTTATTATGAATAAAAAGGTATATGCGAGAAATCATTATGCTGTATCTATGGTGGTTTTAACCCCCGGTACTGACGGCGAGGAAACTATGTCTAAGATGTATTTCGAGCCTACTGACACAATTTTCGATGTTAACAACAAGATTAACGAGTTTGTCGAAAAAAACCGTAATGCACCAAAAGAAAATAACTTAGAAAAGTTTATGAGCGCTATTTTAAGTATTCCCGGGTTGCTAACAGTGGGCATTGGATTTTTAAAGCTCCTTGATAAACTCGGACTGCTTCCCAAGTTTATTATAGACCTTTCGCCATTCCATAACAGCTTGGTAATATCTAACCTTATTTCTATCAGAACAAATCATATTTATCATCATGTTTATGAGTTCGGTACAACTGGAATTCTTATTACGATGGGTAATTTCAGAGAGGTACCAAAACGCAAAGGTGATGAAATTGTATTTGAAAAGACGATGCCATTGGGTGTTGTAATGGATGAGAGAATTTGTTCAGGTTATTATTTCGCAAAAGCATTTAGAACAATGCAAAAATATTTAAGAAACCCCGAATTACTCGAAACACCGCCCGAAAAGGTTATTACTGACCCCGGTTTATAAGAAAATACCCCTAAAGAATAAAATCTTTAGGGGTTGTTTTTTAGCGGAATATTGTTTGAACGCCGTCTACCATTTCGCCAACGGCTTTTACAAGCTTTGCAGAGCCCTTGGTAAGGTTTTTATTATCCTTCATCATAACGCTTCCTACAGCAAAAGCGGCAGCACCTGCAATCATACCTGCTCCTAAGCCCTTAATAAATGACATTGAATTGTTTTGCATATTATCTTCTCCTCTTATTTATTTGCAAAACTATTTTACCCTAAAAAAACAAAAATATAAAAGCGAGGTTTAAAACCTCGCTTTTTAAATTTAAAACAAACCGCTTATTTTTCCGTTTTCATCAACGTCAATACGTTCAGCAGCGGGAGCTTTGGGAAGACCAGGCATGGTCATAATGTCACCTGTGAGAGCCACTATAAAGCCGGCACCTGCAGAAATTTTAAGGTTTCTAACTGTAACCGTAAAGTTTTCGGGAGCGCCAAGCTTAGTTGGGTCGTCGGAAAAGCTGTACTGCGTTTTGGCAACGCAAATCGGGCAATTACTAAAGCCTAATTCTGCAAGGCGTAAAGCCTGTTTTTTAGCATTTGGAGTAAGCACAACGCCATCTCCGCCGTATACCTTTTTAACAATGGTATCAATTTTTTCTTCAATAGAAAGGTCGGTTTCATAAGAGAAGGTGAAGTTACCCTTTTCTTCTTCGCAAAGTCGAACAACTTCACTTGCTAGCTCGGTACCGCCGTTTCCACCCTCAGCCCAAACGTTGGAAAGAACGACATTAACGCCTAACTCTTTGCACTTTTCGATAATGAAATTGATTTCATTATCAGTATCGGTGGGGAAACGGTTTACAGCTACAACACAAGGAAGCTTATAAACATTCTTAATGTTGGAAACGTGACGGAGTAAATTAGGAATACCCTTTTCAAGAGCAACTAAATTTTCCTCGTTTAATGCCTTTTTATCAAGACCGCCGTGCATTTTAAGAGCACGGACTGTTGCAACCATAACAACAGCGCTAGGGGTCAGCCCTGCCATACGGCACTTAATGTCAAGGAACTTCTCGGCACCGAGGTCGGCTCCAAAGCCAGCCTCTGTAATAGCATAATCGCCTAATTTCATTGCCATTTTTGTAGCTGTTACAGAGTTACAGCCGTGAGCAATGTTAGCAAATGGGCCGCCGTGAACCAAAGCGGGAGTTCCCTCAAGAGTCTGAACAAGGTTAGGCTTGATAGCATCTTTAAGAAGTGCTGTCATAGCGCCTGCGGCATTTAACTGCCCTGCAGTTACAGGCTCGTCATTGAAATTGTAGCCTACGATTATATTAGAAAGTCGGTTTTTAAGGTCGGTTATGTCTGATGCCAAACAAAGAACAGCCATAATCTCGCTTGCAACCGTAATGTCGAAACCGTCTTCACGGGGAACGCCGTTAACCTTGCCACCCAAACCGTTTGTTACAAATCGGAGTTGACGGTCATTCATATCAACACAGCGTTTCCAGGTAATGCGTCTGACATCAATACCTAAAGCGTTGCCTTGATGAATGTGGTTATCAAGCATTGCGGCTAGTAAATTGTTTGCCGCACCGATAGCGTGGAAGTCACCTGTGAAATGAAGATTGATGTCTTCCATAGGAACAACCTGAGCATATCCGCCGCCTGCGGCACCGCCCTTAATTCCGAAAACAGGACCTAAAGACGGCTCGCGGAGTGCTACGCAAACATTCTTGCCTATTTTAGTCATACCATCAGCCAAACCAATGGTAGTTGTGGTCTTACCCTCACCCGCAGGGGTGGGGGTAATAGCAGTAACTAAAATAAGTTTTCCGTTTTCTTTTTTACTTTCATTCATTAAAGAAAGGTCAATTTTTGCTTTGTATTTACCGTATTGCTCAAGATATTTTTCGTCAATACCCGCTTTCTTAGCAATTTCGGTTATAGGACGCATTTCGCATTGTTGTGCGATTTCAATATCAGTAAGAAATGCCATTTAAAACACCCTCTTATTTAAAATATTCAACAGCAGATTTAAACATCTTAATGTCATAGTCGCCATAAACGTTTTTATAGAGTCCGTCGCCCCAACGTTCGCTGTGACCCATTTTACCGAATACTCTGCCGTCGGGGGAAGTAATACCCTCAATAGCGTACATAGAGTCATTGGGATTAAAGTGAACATCGCTTGTAGCGTTGCCGTTTAAATCGACATACTGAGTAGCGATTTGTCCGTTCTTTGCTAATTCCTTAATAAGTTCTTCACTTGCCAAGAAACGACCCTCACCGTGTGAAATCGGCACATTGTAAACATCACCGACATTTGTATTCTTAAGCCAAGGAGATTTGTTAGAGGCAATACGTGTTCTAACAATTCTTGACTGGTGTCTGCCGATTGTGTTAAAGGTGAGTGTTGGACAGTTTTCATCGGTATCAATAATCTTGCCGTAGGGAACAAGACCGAGCTTAATAAGTGCTTGGAAACCGTTACAAATACCGCACATTAAACCGTCTCTGTTATCGAGCAGGTCGGTAACTGCAGTTTTAATTGCGCCGTTACGGAAGAATGCGGTTATAAACTTACCGCTACCGTCAGGCTCGTCACCGCCTGAGAATCCGCCGGGGATAAATATCATCTGTGCATTGTTGACCTTGTTTGCAAACTCCTCAACTGAACGTGCGATGCCGTCAGAGGAGAGATTGTTAATAACAAAGATTTCGGGGTCTGCGCCTGCGTCACGCATAGCCTTTGCAGAGTCGAATTCGCAGTTAGTTCCGGGGAAGACAGGAATAAGAACTTTAGGAGTTGCAACCTTAATTGCGGGGGCTACTCTCTCAGTAGCCGAGAAAGAGAAGTTCTCCATAGGAGTCTTTCTGTCTTCAATATTGCACTTGAATACGCTTTCGAGTTTGTTTTCATAAGTATCGAGCAACTCGCTGAGAACTACCTCTTCGTCACCTAACTTAATTTTACCGCAGTCGCAAACAGTACCGAGTAAAATACCGTCTTCAACATCTTCGGTAACCTCTAAAATGAAGCTACCATAGTTATAGCCGAAAATAGCTTTATTTGACATATTATCGTCGAACTTAAATCCAAGACCGTTACCGAAGGACATTTTCATAACTGCCTCACCGATACCGCCATAGGTTGGAGTATAGGCAGAAGCAACCTTGCCCTCACGCATAAGCTTAGTAACTGTATTGAATACTCTTATTTGAGATTCGGTGTTGGGTAGGTTAGTGTCGGCATCGTAGATAGGACTTAAAACAATAACCTTATTTCCAGCCTTTTTGAATTCAGGAGAAATAATGTTTTGTACCTTATCGGTAGTAACAGCAAAGGAAACGAGGGTAGGGGGAACGTCTAAATCCTCAAAACTACCGCTCATAGAGTCCTTACCTCCGATAGAGCCGATACCGAACTCTTTCTGAGCCTTGAATGCACCAAGTAGTGCTGCTAGAGGCTTGCCCCAACGTTTACCGTCTTTGCCTGGGCGTTCAAAATATTCTTGGAATGTGAGATATACATCTTCGAAGCTAGCACCTGTGGCAATTAGCTTTGAAACCGATTCAACAACTGCTAAGTATGCACTGTGGAAAGGACTTCTCTCCGCAATGAATGGGTTGTAACCCCAAGCCATAAGAGAACAGTCATCGGTGTGCTTTTTCTCAACAGAAATCTTTTGCACCATTGCTTGAATAGGAGTTAACTGATGTTTACCGCCAAACGGCATAAGAACAGTACCGGCACCAATAGTAGAGTCAAACTGCTCAGAAAGACCACGCTTAGAACAAGCATTGAGGTCATCAGCCAAATGCTCCATATTCTCTTTGAAGCCACCCTCGATTATTCTTTCATAATCCTTTGGAGCTTCGGGGGTAATATCAATGTGCTTTTCTGCACCGTTAGAATTTAAGAATTCACGGCTGATATCAACGATGGTGTTGCCGTTCCAAACCATTCTAAGACGAGGCTCGGCAGTGATATCTGCAACCTTAACAGCTTGCAGGTTTTCGGTTTTTGCAAGCTCAAGGAAACGGTCAACATTTTCTTTTTCAACAACAACAGCCATTCTTTCCTGTGACTCACTAATTGCAAGCTCTGTGCCGTCAAGACCATCGTATTTCTTAGGAACAGCGTTAAGGTCGATAAGTAGACCGTCTGCCAATTCACCGATAGCAACCGAAACACCGCCTGCGCCAAAGTCGTTACAGCGTTTGATTAAAAGGCTGGCTTCCTTGTTTCTGAAAAGTCTTTGAAGCTTTCTTTCTTCGGGAGCATTACCTTTTTGAACTTCGGCTCCGCAGCTTTCAAGTGACTCTAAGGTGTGTGATTTAGATGAGCCTGTAGCACCGCCGCAACCGTCACGTCCGGTAGAGCCGCCAAGAAGAATTACAACATCACCGTCAGCGGGTACCTCACGGCGAACATTCTCAGCAGGAGCGGCAGCAATAACAGCACCGATTTCCATACGCTTTGCAGCATATCCGTCATGATAAAGCTCGTCAACAATACCGGTGGCGAGACCGATTTGGTTACCGTATGAAGAATAACCATCAGCCGCAGTGGTAACAATTTTTCTCTGTGGAAGCTTGCCCTTTAGGGTTTCGCTTACACTCTTTAATGGGTTAGCCGCACCTGTCACACGCATAGCGCCGTAAACATAGCTTCTGCCTGACAACGGGTCGCGGATAGCACCGCCTATACAAGTAGCTGCGCCACCAAACGGCTCGATTTCGGTAGGATGGTTATGGGTCTCGTTTTTAAAGAGAAGTAACCAATCTTCAGAAACGCCGTCAACATCGACCTTGATTTTAACTGTACAAGCATTGATTTCCTCAGATTCGTCAAGCTTAGGAAGCTTGCCCTCTTTCTTAAGATAGCGTACAGCCAAGGTAGCAATATCCATAAGACAAATAGGCTTAGTTCTGCCTAATTCCTTACGGGTAGCGATATAATCGTCATAGGTCTCTTGAAGGAGTGCATCCTCAAAGGTGCAGTTGTCGATATTTGTAAGGAATGTGGTATGACGGCAATGGTCAGACCAGTATGTATCTATCATACGGATTTCTGTAATGGTAGGATTACGGTTTTCACCCTTGAAATAATCCTGACAGAATTTAATATCGTCATTATCCATTGCAAGACCGTAATTCTTAACGAAATCTGCAAGGCCTTTTTCGTCCAAATCAATAAATCCGTCAAGTGTCTCAACTGTAGTTGGAATATCGTATTTGGTCTCTAAGGTATCGGGTTTCTCAAGAGTTGTAATTTTAGCTTCCACGGGGTTTACAACATACTTTTTAATCTCAGCAAGCTCAGCATCACTGATGTTACCGTAAAGCATATAAACCTTTGCGGTGCGAACACGGGGACGCTCGCCCTGAGAAATAATCTGTATACACTGAGCGGCAGAATCTGCTCTCTGGTCGAACTGACCAGGGAGATATGTTACTGCGAACATAATTGCGCCGTCATTTTCTAAATCTGTGTAGGTGATATCAAGCTGTGGCTCTGAAAAAACAGTGCCAACTGCGTAATCAAAAAGCTCTTTCTCGATATTATCAACATCGTAGCGGTTTATCACTCTGACATCCTTAACAGAACTGATTTGCAAAATGTCGTTAATATCTTTTAATAAACCTCTGGCTTCGTTGCGAAGTTCCTTTTTCTTTTCGACAAATATACGGTATACCATTTTTATTCTCCTTTTATTGCCTTTAGTGCTTTAGCACCAATATCATTACGCCAAAATGCATTTTCGAACTTAACCAATTCGAGATTTTTATAAGCCTTGTTTAAAGCTGTTTCTAAATCATCAGCAGTATCAGTTACTCCTAAAACTCTGCCACCTGCAGTTACTAAAATTCCGTCTTTTAGCTTAGCGCCTGCAACATAAACCTTATCGGCAACACTATCGTCAATCTTAAGCTCAAATCCGCTTTCATACTTTGACGGGTAACCGCTTGAAGCCATAACTACACAAGCGGCGGCGCCATCTGAAAATTTAACGGGTGTTTCAGCCAATGTTCCGTTAGTAGTTGCCATCATTATTTCCAAGAGGTCGCTTTCGAGCAAAGGTAACACAACCTGAGTTTCAGGGTCACCGAAACGGCAGTTATATTCAATAACCTTAGGTCCTTTAGGGGTTAGCATTAAACCAAAGTAAAGACAGCCTTTAAAGGTGCGATTTTCGTTCTTCATCGCATTGATTGTTGGAATAAAGATTTTTTCCATACATTCCTTTGCGATATCATCTGTGTAGTAGGGGTTTGGAGCCACAGTACCCATACCGCCTGTGTTAAGTCCCTTGTCGCCGTCTAATGCACGCTTGTGGTCCATAGATGAAACCATAGGCACCACAATATTACCATCGGTAAAGGATAGCACTGAAACTTCAGGGCCAGTCAAAAATTCTTCGATTACAACATTGTTTCCGCTTTCACCGAAGATTTTATCTTCCATCATTGAACGAACGGCGTTCTTTGCATCTTCACGGGTTTCGGCAATAATAACACCTTTACCGAGAGCCAGTCCATCAGCTTTAATAACTGTTGGAATCGGTGCAGTCTCAAGATATTCGAGTGCTTTTGCGAGGTCATTGAACACCTCATATTCGGCAGTTGGAATATTATATTTTTTCATAAGGTTTTTAGAAAACACCTTACTGCCCTCAATAATAGCGGCGGCTTTATTGGGACCAAAACAGGGGATACCCGCATCGGTTAAAGCGTCAACCAAACCTAGAACTAACGGGTCATCGGGAGCAACAACGGCATAGTCAATGCCGTTAGCCTTAGCAAATTCGACCAACTTTTCAATATCCTTTGCACCAATGTCAACGAGTGTGGCGTCAGCCGCCATACCGCCGTTTCCGGGCAAAGCAAATATTTCAGTAATATTTTTGTTTTCCTTTAATTTTTTTATGATGGCGTGTTCACGACCGCCGCCACCTACAACCATTATTTTCATCGAAAAACTCCTTAATAAATGGGGAATTTAGCGCACAATTCGCCAACTTCTTTTGAAATTCTTTCCTTATTTCCTTCGAAATCGTCAACAACCTCACGAATCCAACGGGCGATTTTCTTCATTTCGGCTTCCTTAAAGCCTCTTGTGGTAATTGCCGGAGTACCGATACGAAGACCGCTTGTTACGAACGGACTTTGTGGATCGTTAGGAATGGTATTTTTGTTTGCTGTGATATGAACTTCGTCAAGACGGTGTTCAAGCTCTTTGCCTGTGATACCCTCGTTAACGAGTTTTAAAAGCATAAGGTGATTATCGGTGCCGCCTGAAACTAATTCAAAGCCTTCTTCGATTAAAGCCTCAGCTAAAGCAGCGGCATTTTTAACAACCTGTGCTTGATATTCCTTGAATTCGTCAGTTAAAGCCTCACCAAGTGCAACGGCTTTAGCGGCAATAATGTGCATTAAAGGTCCGCCCTGAGTTCCGGGGAATACCGCCTTGTTTATCTTAAGGTAAATTTCTTCATCGTTACATAAAATCATACCGCCACGAGGTCCTCTGAGAGTTTTGTGGGTTGTGGTGGTAACCACGTGGGCATAGGGAATAGGTGAGGGATGAACGCCTGCGGCAATAAGACCTGCGATATGCGCCATATCTACCATTAAGTATGCGCCTACCTCATCGGCGATTTCGCGGCATCTTTTGAAATCTATAACTCTCGCATAAGCCGATGCACCGACAACTATAAGCTTCGGTTTGCAGTCTATTGCGATTTTACGCATTTCATCATAGTCGATAGTTTCAGTATCATCAGAAACACCGTAAGGCACTATGTTAAAATATTTACCCGAAATATTAACGGGTGAGCCGTGTGAAAGGTGACCGCCTTGCTGTAGGTTCATACCCATAACGGTGTCGCCTGTCTGTAACAAAGCAAAGAATGTAGCAAGGTTGGCGTTTGCACCCGAATGTGGCTGAACGTTAGCAAAATTACAACCAAACAACTCGCATGCTCTCTTTCTTGCGATTTCTTCTACTACGTCAACACATTGACATCCTCCGTAGTAACGCTTTCCGGGGTATCCTTCGGCATACTTGTTTGTGAGTACACTGCCTGCAGCTAAAAGAACAGCTTTAGATACAATGTTTTCTGAAGCGATAAGCTCGATGTTATGCTGTTGTCTTTCTAATTCTTTATTACAAGCAGCGTAAACCTCGCTATCGTGATTTTTAAGTTCGTCAAAGAAATTCATTTTTGTTCTCCTTAGTGGTGGAATAGTCGCATACCTGTAAATGCCATAGCAATATCGTACTTGTTACAGCAGTCAATAACTGCATCATCACGGATAGAGCCACCGGGCTCAGCAATATAGGAAACACCGCTTCTGTAAGCACGCTCAATGTTATCGTCAAAGGGGAAGAATGCGTCTGAGCCTAATGCAACACCCTTGATGGTAGAAAGATAAGCTTTAATTTCTTCATCTGTAAGGGGAGCAGGCTGTGATTTAAAGTATTTCTGCCAGTTACCGTCAGCACAAACATCTTCTTCGTTGCGGTTAATGTAACCGTCAATAACATTGTCACGTGTAGGACGAGCAATATCATCTTTAAAAGGAAGATTTAATACTTTGTCGTGTTGACGCAAGAACCAGGTGTCAGCCTTGCTTCCCGCAAGACGGGTACAGTGAATACGTGACTGCTGACCGGCACCTACGCCGATAGCCTGACCGTCAACAGCGAAGCAAACTGAGTTAGACTGAGTGTATTTGAGAGTGATCAGAGAAATTATAAGGTCTCTCTTAGCACTATCGGGTAAGGTTTTGTTTTCGGTCACAAGGTTTGAAAGCAATTCTTCGTTGATTTCAAAGTTGTTTCTGCCTTGCTCAAAGGTTATACCGTAAACCTGTTTTGTTTCTTGTGGAGCAGGTACATAGTTGGGGTCGATTTTAACTATATTATAGTTACCATTGCGCTTGGATTTTAAAATTTCCAAAGCTTCGGGGTCATAATCGGGAGCGATAACGCCATCCGAAACCTCTCGTTTGATTAAAAGTGCTGTGGTAACATCGCACTTATCGGATAAAGCTACCCAGTCACCGAATGAGCACATACGGTCGGTACCACGAGCACGGGCATAAGCACAAGCAAGGAGTGAATCATCAAGACCCTCAATGTCATCAACAAAGCAAGCTTTTTTAAGCTTTTCGGGAAGAATAGTACCAACTGCGGCACTTGTGGGGCTTACATGCTTAAAAGAAGTAACTGCAGGAAGTCCTAATGCCTCTTTTAATTCTTTTACTAACTGCCAAGAGTTAAATGC
>JAZONB010000084.1:0-16375 GCA_045654305.1 Acutalibacteraceae bacterium
CCGACAGCATATCGCAAAGAACAATAGCGGTAATACTATCAACCACCACACGGGCTCTGTGAACTATGCAAGGGTCGTGTCTGCCGCGAGCCGCTAAAACCGTATTTGAATTATCTCTGATATCAACAGTTTCTTGCTCCATAGAAATTGTCGGAGTGGGTTTTATCGCGGTACGGAAAAGCACGGGCATACCGTTTGTAATTCCGCCGTTTATACCGCCGTTGTTATTGGTTTTAGTTTTGATTTCACCGCCGACCGATACAAACGGGTCATTTGCAACACTGCCAGTCATATCAGCGATAGAAAAGCCTGCTCCAAACTCCACACCCTTTACTGCGGGAATTGAAAAGAGAGCATGCGAGAGCATTCCCTCAACACTGTCAAACCAAGGCTCGCCTATACCTGCGGGCAAACCTGTAACTACAGTTTCAAGCACACCGCCGACACTGTCACCCTGAGCCTTAGCCTCTAAAATTCGGCTTTGCATTTCTTTAGCCTTTTCGCTGTCCAAAACTGCAAATTGCATGTCATTAAGGGCATTTATATCCTCGTTCAAATCGGCAAAATTTCTGTCGTTTACTGATGCTAGACGGGATATATGTGTACCAATAGATATTCCCTTGGATTTAAGAATAGCTATTGCAATAGCGCCTGCGGCTACTATCCCTGCGGTTACTCTTCCACTGAAATGCCCTCCGCCTCTATAATCCTCGGCACCGTGATATTTCTCATTCGCCGTAAAATCTGCGTGTGACGGGCGCATTATGTATTTAATGTCTCCATAGTCATCAGATTTTGTGTTCTCGTTAGGTATTACAATACAAATAGGAGTACCTGTGGTTTTACCCTCAAAAACACCGCTTAAAATCTCGAATTCATCTTTTTCCGCTCTGGGTGTGGATATAGCGCCTATAGGACGGCGAAGTTCTAATTGCTTTGCAATAAACTCTTTATCTACATTAATACCCGCCGCCAAACCGTCAATCACACAACCGATGGCCGCACCGTGACTTTCGCCAAAAAGCGTTATCGACACATTGTTTCCAAAAGTGTTTTTCAATTAAATACACCTCTTTTAAACTCATCTATAGAGATTTTTCTCATTTCATACTTGCCAATTTCCGAAACAAAAATTATTGTAATATCATTGCCGTCTGCCTTTTTATCGTGGCAAACAGCGTCAAGTACAGTTCCAATGTCAAAATCGAACTCGGTTGGCAGTCCGAGTTTTTTGAGAACAGGCAAAAGCCTTGACTTTGCTTCTTTAGAGCACATAGGAAGCATACCCAAAGCCACAGCCTCGCCGTGATATATATCCTTTAACTCGCTTTGTGTTTCAATGGCGTGCGCTAATGTATGACCAAAATTGAGAATTTTGCGAAGTCCTGTTTCCTTTTCGTCCTCTTCTACCACATATTTTTTAATTTTCAAAGATTTTTCTATTATGAGGTCTATATCAATAGTATCCCTTTCGAAAAGTCCGAAAAACTCGGCGTCGCACGTCACAGCCATTTTAACCGACTCACAAAGTCCGTTAGAAATCTGTCTTTTGTCCAGAGTTTCAAGGGTATTCGCATCAATTATTACTGCCTTTGGCGGATAAAATGCTCCTACAATGTTTTTATAACCCTCAAAATCGATAGCAACCTTACCGCCTATTGATGAATCAACCTGAGAAAGGACAGTTGTTGGAATGTTATAAAAATCCACACCCCTCATAAAGGAGGCTGCGACAAACCCCGAAAGGTCGCCCACAACACCGCCGCCAACAGCTACAACACAGTCGGTACGGGTAAATCCGTATTCTATCATTTTGCCGAGGAGCATTTTATAATTCTCAAAGCATTTAGAAGCCTCACCTTGATTTAAGGTGACGATAAACGGACTTTTACATTGTCTTGCAACAGTTTGAGAATACACTTTTGGTACTCCGTCATCTGTAACAATTAAAACCTTTCTACAAAGATTAAGATATTCTCCCGCCTTTTCCAAGGAGCCTCTTTCTAAAAAGATATTATATTCGCCTGTGACAGTTCTTACAGGAATAATCATTTAAGCGTTATCTCCTTTTCGAAGCTACCAATAACCTTTAATTCACTGCATTTTTTCGATAGCTCATGAAGCATTTTATTTCCTTTGTCACTATTAATGTTACCCTCGCCCTCGGCATAGAAATAATAGTTCCAAATAAGCTCCTTTGTAGGTCTGCTTTTAAGCGCTTTAAGGTTAAAACCGTTATCACCTATAATGGAAATTGCTTTACCCAACGCACCTGCTTCGTTGTTAACCGTAAAGAGCATTATAAAGTGATTATCTTCTTTCGAAGGTTGTTTTGCAGTTCTTGAAAACACAGCGAAACGGGTAGTATTATTCGTGCTGTCATTAATATGGGATTTAATAACCTTTAAGCCATATTTCTTGGCGGCTTCTTCGCTACCGATAGCGGCTATATCTGTTCTTTGAGACTCTGCTACTTGTTTTACGGCAACAGCAGTATTTACAGCCTCTATTGTAACAAGGTTATTTTCTTTTATAAACTCAGAGCATTGACCTAACGCCTGAGGATGAGATATAACCTCTTTAATGCTTCCTAAATCTGCACCGTCATTTGCAATAAGGTTTTGCACAACACCGATATCATAAATTCCGTTAATGTACAATGGACCGAAAAATGCCAAATCCATCACCTGACCGACATCTCCGTTAAAGCTGTTTTCAATTGGAAGAATGACACAGTCGGTAACACCGTCTACAACCGAGTTATAGGCAGATTTAAAGTCCCCGAAAGGAACGGCTACGCCGTCAGGAAAAATCTTTTTTGCCGCAACCTGGGCAAAGGCGCCCTCTACACCGCTGAATGCTATACGCATACCCTCAAGTAATCTATGCTGATATGCTTTGGAAATTTCCATATTACTTTTCAAAAAGCTCACATAATAGGATTTGATTTCCTCATTTTCAACCAGCTGTGAATTGCGAGCTACTACCTCAGCCTCTCTTTGAGGGTCGAAAACCTGCATACCGTGCAAGCGTTTATATTCTGCTACCTTTTTCACAGCATTCATTCGCTTTTCGAAAAGCTTTGCCATTTCCTTATCGGTCTCGTTTATAATACTGCGAGCCCTCTCTAATTCTGTCATTAATATCACCTATACTGTTCTATTAATCTTTTGAAACCTGCAAGTGAATTTTCTATTGTTTCCTTTGCTACGCAATAGCTAATTCTCACATAGCCTTTAAAACCGAAATCATCACCCGGAACAATTAAAATTTCTTCGCTTTTTGCCTTTTCGCAAAATGCGTTGGCGTCTTCCTCGGGTGACTTTACAAAGAGATAAAATGCACCGTCGGGTTTAGCCGCCGTATAGCCGTATTCCGTTAAAGCGTTATAAAGTATATCTCTGTTTTGCTTATAGGCTTCAATGTCACCCGTAAGACCCTGACAAGCTGCAACGGTGTACTGTAAAAGACTCGGCGCGCAAACAAATCCTAATGCTCTTCCCGCTCCGCAAACAGCGGCATAAACATCTTTGCAATTTTGCACCTTAGGAGAAACAAACACATAGCCTATTCTCTCACCCGGTAAAGAGAGTGATTTACTGTATGAGTAGCAAACGATTGTGTTATCGTAGTAGTTAGGAATATACGGAACTTCAACGTCCCCGTAAACCAATTCTCTGTAAGGCTCATCGGCAATTACATAAATGTTCGTGCCGAACTCATTCTGCTTTTCGTCCAAAAGCTTCGCCAAGCCCGAGATTGTTTCGGTGCTTAACACAACGCCTGATGGGTTGTTTGGTGAGTTGATTATAATAGCCTTGGTTTTACTGTTTATTGTCTTTTCCAATGCAGTAAAATCAATCTGAAAATCCTCTTCCCTACACTTTACGATTTTGCATACACCGCCCGCCTTTTCAATAAAAACGGTATATTCAGGGAAAAACGGAGCTAAAATTATAACCTCGTCACCCTCATTTAAAACCGCATTAAGGCTTATTGTAAGTGAAGCGGCAGCACCGCAGGTCATATAAAGCAAATCGGGTGTTGCTCCTATGTTAAACCTCTCATTTATGTTTTGTGCGATAGCCTTTCTGACACCCAAATCTCCCTGTGCAGAGGTGTAGCCGTGAAGAGCCTTTGCATCGGTATTCGCTACCAAAGAAAGCAATGTTTCCTTTACTGCTTCAGGGGCTGGAATACTAGGATTTCCAAGGCTGAAATCGTAAACATTTTCTGCTCCTATTTCACTGCGTCTTTTATTTCCGTATTCAAAAATCTCACGGATTACTGAGCGCTTATTTCCAAGTCCTAACATTTTTTCGTTAATCATTTTTATCCCCTTTTCAAAAGAAAACCCGCAACGGTTTGCCTTTTTAGGCATAACAGTTACGGGCTGACTGTAGCTATTGTTTTAAAAACAATTTCGGCAAACAGACAGACCCTTTTTATAATAAAAAAATCGAAACTTAATATTTCTTAACACTCTGTTCGCCTACCTTTCAAAATCTAAAACTAATTTTACACCTCAAAACACTATTTGTCAACTGTGAAATTGCACTAAATTTTAGCGCTTTAAAGTGTAAAAATTGCTATTCTATCTCCAATTCCTTTAATGAACGCATCCGGTAATTCACATTTTTAAGAAATTCTGTTCTTTTTAAAGCTGCAGCCGCACCTTTTACAACGCTGTGAGACGGGTCGGGCAAAGAATTGACCGGTATTCCAAGATACTCACTAAGCTTTTTATCGAAGCCAGCCAACTGAGAACCTCCACCGCAAAGATATAAACCATCCTCGCAAATATCAGCGACCAAATCAGGGTCGGTTTTATTTAAAACAACTCTAACGGCGTTGCATATATAATTCACAGTATCCTCTATAGCGTCATAAATTTCTCCCGCTGTTATTTCAAAGCTTTCGGGCAGTCCTGTAAACACATTCTGTCCTTTAGCCACCATTGCCACTTCAATAGGGCGTTTAATTGCGGCGCCAAGCTTTATTTTAATATTTTCAGCCATAAGGTTTCCTATTTCGATATTGTACTCTTTTCTAATATAGCGCACAATTTGAGCATCAATATCAAACGATGCGGTTTTAAACGATTCGCAAACCGCAATACCGCCCATTGAAACAACAGCGATATCGGTAGTTCCCGCTCCCACATCTACAATAAGCGTTCCCCTTGGAGTTGTTATATCAATACCTATACCAAAAGCCGCCGCTAACGGACTTTCAATTATGAAAACATTTCTTCCGCCTGCACCCTCTACAACATTAGCAAGTGAGTGATGCTGAAGTTCGGTAAGACCCGCAGGCAATGTCGCCATAATGCGAGGACGCAGAATTTTGTTACCGAGGCTCTGCGACATATAGTTTCTCAGCATAGTTTCGGCAATATCATAATCGGAGATCACTCCCCTCTCAATGGGGTTGACGCAAACCAAACTGTCAGGTGTTCTGCCTTGTGTTTGTTTTGCTTTTTCACCGAAATATACAGGCTCCCATGTATCGTTATCAACCGTTACGACATTAGGCTGTTCCAAAAGCACCTTCGAACTTGAGAATATTACTGTTTTCGAGGAGCCTATATCGATTCCTATATCTGTAGCCATAATTAACCTTCTTTCTTTTTACTCTTTGAAATTAACGCTGTCACGCAATACACTTCTTCTGCGCCGGCTTTCAAAAGAGCTTTTGAACATTCATCAAGGGTAGCTCCCGTTGTTTTAATATCATCTACCAAAAGCACACGTCTGCCTTTGAGGGATAAATTGGGATAAAAAGCTCCCTTAACATTTTGAAATCTGTACTTGGCGCGAGTTTTATGTTGTGTGTATCTTTTCTGGTTACACCCTAAAGCATTTTCCACTAACGGAATATTTAAAATCTTTGATAGCCTGACCGCTAATTCTCTGCTTTGATTATATCCTCTTTTAAGTTTCCTTTTCAAAGGCAACGGCACATAAACCAAAGCATTAAAATTCACATCGTGAAAATCACTTCTGACGCTCAACGCCATTCTTTCAGCCAAGAAGTTTCCAAACTCCTGCTCTTTCCTAAATTTAAAAGCATACACTATCTGCCTTGCAATATCCTCGTTATAAAAAGGCGCTGTACAGGCAGTAAAGTGAAACACCCTAAATCTACATTGACATTCTTTCTTTTTGCAACCGCAAACCCGACATCTGTTATCGGTAACGGTTTTAGAGATATATTCATTACAGTATTCACAAAGGCCATAATCTTTATCAATTATTGCGCCGCAACCCACACACTTATTAGGAAAAACAGTATCTAAAAAGCTATTTATTATAAGTTTAATAAATTTCATATTCTGCTTTTTCCTTTAAAAAGACATCTAAAAGTGTGTACCTTAGTGTTTTGCGGTCATTTTCCGCCATATGTGTCCAAATGCCCTCATCTCCAACTAATATAAGCATTTTTTTCGCCCTTGTTACAGCAGTATATAACAGATTGCGATATTTAAGGCGGGATGGCACATCCATTAACGGGATTACCGCATAATCATACTCGCTTCCCTGACTTTTATGTACAGTTACGGCATAAGCCAACTCCAACTGGGATAAATCCTCCGAGAAATAAGTGGCAACCTTATCATCATACCTTACCTTTAAAATACCGCCTCTTATATCTATATCGGTGATATATCCCACATCGCCGTTAAAAACGCCAGTGCCGTATTCACCGTTATCCTTTTTGTACTGCAAATCATAGTTGTTTTTAATCTGCATTACCTTATCGCCTACACGCAAATAAAATCCTTTAAAGCTTAACTGTGGCTCGCCCTGTTTGTGAGGATTAAGCCTTTCTTGCATAAGATTATTAAGATTAACCGTACCCGTATCCATCATTTTAGATGGACAAAGTACCTGAATATCGGTCAAGGGATTTATTTTGTATGCCGATGGCAAGCGGTTACATACCAAATCCATTACGGTATCTACAGTAGAATATCTGTCATCTCTGTGAAGAAAGAAACAGTCGGACTCTTTATCCTTAAAATCAGGCAACTCACCTTTTATAATGGCGTGAGCATTGGTAACGATTTTACTTTTTTGCGCTTGCCTGAAAACCTTTTTAAGTCTTATTGACGGAAAAATATCCGACGAGAGAATATCTGCTAAAATATTGCCCGCTCCTATACTCGGTAACTGGTCAGAGTCCCCCACAATGATTATTCTGGCAGAGATTTTCAATGCCTTTAAAAGGTCGCTGAAAAGCAGAACATCTATCATAGAAGCCTCATCGACAATTATAACATCACAGTCAAGAGGATTCTTTTCATTTCTGGCAAAGGAGCGTTTGTCATCATCAGACCATTCAACCTCTAAAAGCCTATGTATCGTCTTTGCTTCCCTACCGCAAAGCTCGGTCATTCGTTTAGCGGCTCTGCCTGTAGGAGCCGCTAACTCAATTTTAAGGTCACGGTGCTCAAACAACTTGATTATCGCATTAAGGGTAGTGGTTTTTCCGGTTCCCGGACCGCCCGTTAACACCAAAATACCATTTTCAAACGCCTCGAAAATTGCTTGCCGCTGTAAATTTTCAAACTTAATATTAAGTCTGTTTTCCACATTTTGAATTTCAAGCTCGTCCACAGTAACAGCAGTATCTATGTACCTTTTAACCGATAAAAGTCTTGCTGAAACATACTGTTCCGCATTAAAATACTCAGGCAAAGCCAAAAATTCGGTCTTGTCTACTGTTTTAGAACACAAACGAAAACATTCAACTAAGCGGTCGCAACAAACCTCAACCGTACTTTCTTCACATTCGAGTAAACGACAGCAAACATCTATAAATTTATCCCTCGGAAGACAGGTATGTCCGTTATTAAGATTTCTTTTTAGCACATATTCAATGCCTGCGCTAACCCTTAACTCGCTATCCTTTTCAATATTATAATCTCTCGCTATATCCTCAGCAGTCTCAAAAGGAAAATCTATACCTGTTTCACACAATGAATACGGATTTGCTTTTATCACATCGGTAGACCTTTGACCGAAACGGCGGTAGATGTTAAGACATCTATCCGCTCCCACACCGTATTTAGAAAGCATCAGCATTATATCCCTGATACCGTACTGTTTGGCATATTCTTCACTTACAGCCTTTGCCTTTTGCAAGGAGATACCCTTTATAAGCGTCAACTCCTCAGGGCGGTTTTGTATAATATCAAGACTTTCTTCGCCAAATCTTTCTACTATTTTTTGCGCTGTTGCAGGGCCTATGCCTTTAATTGCTCCCGAAGCCAGATATTTCAAAATTGCGGCGGAATTTTGGGGAATCAGTCTGTCAAAACTCACAGCCTTAAACTGCTGTCCATAGGTGGGGTGTACTGTATATTCCCCTTGAAAAATCGCGGTGTCACCCTCATTTAAAAACGGAAGTATGCCCACTACAGTTATTTCACCGTCTTTTAATCTCACAGATGCTACAGTATAAGAATTTGTAGGGTTACAATAGGTGATTTTTTCGACAGTTCCTTGTATCTCGCTAAGTGTTTCAACATTTAACATTTCCCCCATTGTATGCCTCCTTTTTAAACTACATTCTCCGTCAATTCAGACAATGCACAAAATTCAATTCCTAATTCCTCGGTTAATCTTTTGCACTCTTCCTTTTGGTCAACCAAATAATCAACAACAACTACCTTATCAGCGATTTTTTTGCCTTGCCATTTTAACTGCTCGTATGCGCTAAGTATTTGCTTTTCAAAATCTTCGGTATTAGGAATCAAAACAAGTATCCTTTTCCCTATGTTTTTAGGCTTTAATAACCACATCTTTACAGAGTGAATAATTTCAGCCAATCCCAAAACAGCAGGGATTGCAAACACTAAATTCAAAATGATTTCTGCCATAAGAATACCTCCCACACAACATCTTATGCAAGAAGTAAAATTTTGCCATTTTGAGTACAAAGGGAGGATAATATCCTCCCCTTTAATTTTTACTATTTAATTGTAACAGAGGTTTCATAATTTCCGACAGCCCAAACATTATCAATACCATCAAAGCTTATAACTGCATTTGTGGCATGTGCTCCCGCCTTTTTATCGGTCAGGTCGATTTCAGCGTATACACTGCTTTCATTCAAGTTTCGTATTATATTTGCAGGTCCGCAAATTCTTACATTTTTAATGCTTGCAGCAGTAGCAGAAAGTTCGCTTGAAAGACCTTTATAAGAAATTCTCTTAACGCTTATAACCCTTTCCCTGTAGTTTGAAAGATTCATTGTTACCTCAAAACTTTCTATGGCGTCTAACATTCTCACACCCTCAGGTAACTTTGCCGATACCTCAAATGTCTGCACCTTATTTGTAACAGTAGTAATATCAATCGGAGAAAGTGTTACTTCCTTAATCTTTTCCACCGTTTCGGGCGTTCCGATTATAGTGACCTCAGTATGATTTACCTTAGCGTTGATACTGTTCTTATTGAAATTTTTAGGTACATTTGAAAAATCCACCTTAACAGGCACTACCTTCTTTTGAGAAATAGGGACTGTTATTTTAACTTGATTTGTGCTGAGCTGTAAATTTTCCCGACTTATCTCTTTATTCTTTTTGTCAAGCAAAACTACAGTCGCATCGAATGTTTCGCTTTGCGAAAGGGTTTTGTTAACCTGAGTTGTCGCCCTTACTGTTTCAATACTATTTATAACAGTTCTTGGACCCGTAATGGTAATAGTGTTACCCTCTATTCCGCTCACCACCGCAGCCTCTGCGATAAGACCTGCAGAAGCGGTAGCACCCTCTGCCAAAGCTTCAACGGTAAACTCTCTTGTTTCCATATAATCAAAGCTGACTTTAATAGTTTTGGGTGAAATGCTTATAACATCATAATCTGCAGTAGTTGCAGCTTCTGCAACAGAAACTGTGAGGTCATATTCGCCGGGACTGTCCACCGAAGCGGCGGACGCAAAAAGACTGATTTCATTAGCAGTAAGCGCTGTTACAATGTGATTTTGGCCCATTACAAGAACTGTAAATCGTTGTGTGGAAATATCACCTATTATACTCATCTTATTTTCAGCGGCAAAGGTATTTTCCATATTGATATTAACTGTCATATCTGAAAAAGAGCGCTGAATAATGGGTTTTTGTTCAATGGTTATGGATATCCATAAAACCAAACTCAAAAATATAGAAAAGGGAATTGTAAATCTTTTGTTGTAAAGAAGTTTCCTGAAAGAAAAGGATTTCAATTTTTCAATCATTCTTTATCATCCTTTCCCTTTTTATTTATAAGCGATTTTAACTTATTAACTGCAGTAGTAAATAGGGAGTCCTTTTTCTTTTCGTCACTTGTAAGAAGAAGTTTTCTTAGTTCCTGACTTGCAGTAATAGCATTAAAGTTTCTTTCTATCCGGCCGTTAGAAACGATAGATATAATACCTGTTTCCTCAGAAACGACCAAAACTACCGCATCGGAGTTTTCGGTCATACCGATTGCCGCTCTGTGACGAGTACCTAACTGTTCACTAATGTCATCACGCTGTGTCAAAGGTAATATGCAGCCTGCGGCGCAGATTCTGCCATCTCTGATAATCACTGCGCCATCATGTAGCGGAGATTTCGGAAAGAAAATATTGTTTATAAAAGAAACCGACGACTTCGCATCTAAAACAGTTCCTGTATTTATAATTTCACCCAACTGGGTTTTACGCTCAAATACAATAAGCGCTCCGATTTTTTGGGTTTGCATACTGCCTGCGGCGCGAGTTACATGGTCAATACATGTAGATATAGCATCCTCTTCGCCGTTAAGAAGCTGTCCCGACCCGAAATCGGTTCTGCCCACCTTTTCAAGAATACGGCGAAGTTCGGGTTGGAAAATAACAGCAGCAGCAATAATTGCCGAATCCATAACACGGTCTAATGTCCATTGTAGAGTAGCCAACTTAAGCCAATCAGACAAAACATAAACAACTATGAGTATCGCAATACCCTTCATTAGTTGCCCTGCTCTGCTTTCTCTTAAAAACTCCATCGCCTTGTAAATAATAAAGGCAATAGCTAAAATATCTATAATATCAAAGGGAATTCGCATATTGGAAACCGCATAAACTATCTGATTCCAAAAAGAATAAATTGTATTCCACAAGCTAACCAAAATCCCACTTCCTAACACTCATAACTTTACATAATATATTTTAACATATCCCGGTTATTCATTCAACACCTTTTTTACGAAATTTTCAATAATTTTGCCCTCAAAATTTTGGTTAATGCCTCTATTTCGCGGTGATTGTTAAAGCTTGAAACCGAAACCCTGACAGCTCCGTTTTCCAATGTGCCTATTTGTCTATGTGCAAAGGGTGCACAATGAAGTCCCCCTCTCACAGCTATGCCGTTTTGAGAGAGTATTGATGCCGCCTTCGAAGAATCAATACCCTCCACATTAAACGAAATCAACGGTGCGTATATACCCTCTTTTGGAAATGGTGTGTAAAGCGATATGCCTTTCATATTTGCTATATTGCTATAAAGGCTCTCAATGAGTCCTAACTCGCCTTTATAAAGATTATTCATACCTATCTTCTGCACAAAATCCAAACCCGCCGATATACCAAGTATCGCCGGAACATTAAGAGTTCCGCTTTCCAATCTTTCAGGCAGAGTATCAGGTTGGTGAAGTTCTATGGAATTAGTGCCCGTCCCTCCCTCGATTATCGTGTTCGGTAAGCTTTTGCGTGCTATAAGCACACCAACTCCCATGGGAGCATAAAGCCCCTTGTGCGGAGCGATGCACAAGAAATCTATGTTCATCTTCTGCATGTCAATAGGTATGACACCTGCCGTTTGGGCGGCATCTACACAAAAAATAATCCCCTTCGCTTTGCAAATTTCACCTATTTCCTTAATAGGTAGAATTTTACCTAAAACATTAGATGCACCCGTACACAAAACAAGTCTTGTGTTAGGCTTGATTTTCTCTTTAAAATTCTCCACGGTTTTTTTGTCATCCGTCAATGAAACAGTTGCCACACTGTAAGAAATTCCCGTTTTCACAAGCGGTCTTACTACTGCATTATGTTCTAAAGATGAAATTACACAATGGTCGCCTTTTTTTAAAATCCCCTTTAAAACACAGTTTATAGAATGGGTACAGTTTTGGTTAAAAACAACCGTGTGAGCACCGTCTGAATTAAAAAATCGGGATAATTTCTCCCTTGTTTCATAAACCTTTTCCGCCACCTTTACCGAAAGCGTGTGACCGCTCCTGCCGGGATTGGCACAATAGTTTTCCAACGCATATTTAACAGCGTTTACAACCCCTTGAGGCTTCACCCCCGATGTGGCGGCATTATCTAAATATATCACTGAAAATCCTCCTTTAAGCATATTGAAAAAGGGCGTTTTTAACGCCCTTATTTTATGAAATTCCAAGTATTTTGATTCCGGCAGTTTGTAATATATCTATTGCAGATTGACAGCTTCTATCGGTAATAACAGAATATGCGCAGCCCTTTTTTTGTGTGCCGGTGCTTTTTTCTATTCTCACTTTGAATTTGTTTTTTCTTAATAAATCTCTCGCTCTCATAGCATGCGTTATGCTTTCAAGCTCTATATTACAGCCCATTTCTTAACACTCCTATCAAGATGGTTTATTTTCCATCTCACTCTTATAATATTTAACTACAACTATAAATGTTACGGGTAATATTATAAGTCCTAAGAAACCGAAAATCCGAATTCCCAAAAACATTGAAAAAAGAATAAATAACGGGTTTATTCCCGTCTTACTTCCCACAATTTTAGGCTCTGCAAAATTTCTTATTATTGTAATTAATAGGTACAAAATCATAAGTGCAATACCCAAAAAACTATCGCCAAGAATAATATTCACTATACTCCAAGGTAACAAAACCGACCCTGCGCCCAAGACAGGCAACGCATCTATAACAGCAATAAAACCCGCTATTAAAAGCCAATTTTCTATCCTTAAAATCAAAAATCCTACCGACAATTCTAAAAATGTGATTGCCATTAAAATCAAATAGCCACCAACTATTTTCAGCACGCTTTCTTTGAGTATTTTTTTAACCTTAACAGCAGTTTCTGTCGCTCTTTGACCTATAATTGTCTTTGAAAATTCAAGTAATCCGTCAAAATCTTTTCCTATATAGCAGCTTGCCGCCAATGCCACAACACTGCTGAAAAGAAATGATGGCGCAGATTTTATAATACTAGCGGCTGTATCGGACAAATATCCCGAGGTTTTTTCCACCACACTTTGCAAAACGGTTGAGAATATCTGTTTAGAAGCGGCATCAAAATCAGGCGAAAAATTGCTTGCTATGACACCTAAAGCATTTTCCAAACGGTTTAGCGCTTCCATGACCGTTTCCCCGATGCCGGAAATAGATGTAAGAGCCTTGCCTGTCAAAGAAAAAAATTTAGTAACACAAAATATAAGCGCTATTGCTAAAATTATATATAACCCGGCAGAAAGAACCGCCGCGCATATTCCTTTTGGAATTTTGGTCGTGCTTGCCAAAAATTTTGCAGGCTTTTGCATCAACATAGCGACCATAACCGCTATAACAAAAGGCAGTAAATTTTGAAACAAAAATCTACCCGATAAAACTATAATTCCTATCCACAACCCTACAAAAACCACATTTATAATAAAGCTTTTCTTTGCATGCTCGCCCAAAAAAACCACTCCAAAACATCGAAATTTTAAACATATAAACAAAATTACTTCTCGCTCTGTCTTTTTTTGTTGATTTTAAGACAATATTGTACTATAATAATTACTATATATTATTTGCCTTTAGGAGGTAAAATATGAACATAGCAATTATGGGTCACGGCGTTGTCGGTTCAGGTGTTGCCGAAATTTTAATTAACAGTAATGCCCTTATAAGCGAAAGAATTAAAGAAGATTTAAATGTTAAATATATTCTCGATTTAAGGGAATTCCAAGGTCTTCCCTACTGCGATAAATTTACTAAAAATTTTAGGGATATTTTGAATGATGAAAGTGTTAAAATAGTAGCAGAGGTTATGGGCGGTTTAAATCCTGCTTTCGATTTCGTTAAAAGTTGTTTAGAGGCAGGCAAAAGCGTCGTTACATCTAATAAAGAGTTAGTTGCCGCAAAAGGTGCTGAGCTTATCCGCATCGCAAAAGAAAACAATGTAAACTTCCTTTTTGAGGCAAGTGTCGGAGGCGGTATTCCTATTCTTCGCCCTATGGCACAATGTCTTTCAGCAAACGAAATCAAGGAATTTTCAGGAATTTTAAACGGAACAACTAATTTCATTTTAAATAAAATGATAGTGGATAATATGCAGTTCCAAGATGCCTTAAAGTTGGCACAAGAAAAAGGTTATGCTGAAAAGGACCCCACCGCTGATATTGAGGGTCACGATGCCTGCCGTAAGGTTTGTATTTTAGCAACATTGGCATTTGGAAAACACGTTTATCCCGAACAGGTAAGTACCGATGGTATTACAAATGTCACATTAGATGATGTGGCCGCTGCAGATGATTTCGGTTGTGTCATTAAACTTATCGGTCACGCTAAGAAATTAGAAAATGGCAAAATCACAGCACATGTCAGACCTACCGTTGTCAGTCGTGACTGTATGCTCTCTCATGTTGACGGTGTATTCAATGCTGTTTTAATTAACGGAGACCAAACAGGCGATGTTATGTTCTACGGCAAGGGTGCCGGCAAAAACGCTACCGCGAGCGCTGTTGTAGCAGATATTATGGACTGCGCAAAACATGTTGTCAGCCGAAAATACCTTGACTGGTGTGACGGTGATGACGATTATGTTGTCAACGATAACAATACTGAAGAAAATATGTTTGTAAGATTAAAATCTGATGATTTTGATGCTCTCACAAAAAAATTCAATACTGTTTTTGATGGTATTACCGAACACTCAACTAAAAACGAGTATTCAAAGGAAATCAATTTTATAACCAAGCCTATATCAATGGATGTTTTAAATGAAAAGCTTGCTTCATTTGACGGTTGCTTTGTTAAAACACTTCACACATTGCTTTAATATTCCAAGGAGGTTTTAATTTATGTCACTTATAGTTAAAAAGTTTGGCGGTTCTTCGGTCGCTAACGCCGAAAGAGTCTTCAATGTAGCTAACAGAATTATAAAAGATTATAAGGAAGGCCACGATATTGTAGTTGTTGTTTCTGCACAGGGCGACACTACCGATGACCTAATCGAAAAGGCAAGAGAAATCAATCCTAAAAACCCATCAAAAAGAGAGATGGATATGCTCCTTTCAGCAGGCGAACAGATTTCTATCGCTTTGCTTGCAATGGCTATTGAAAAATTAGGTTGCCCAGCCGTTTCACTATTGGGTTGGCAGGCAGGCTTCGAGACCGACTCTCACTACGGTATTGCCCGTATCAAGAAGGTTAGTGCAGAGCGTATAAGAAACGAAATCGCAAAGAAAAACATAGTAATTGTTGCAGGCTTCCAAGGTCTTAACAAGTATGACGATATTACCACGCTCGGTCGTGGTGGTTCTGATACTAGTGCTGTTGCTATCGCGGCTTCTATGAAAGCAGACCTCTGCCAGATTTATACCGACGTTGACGGTGTTTACTCTGCCGACCCCAGAAAGGTACCAAACGCTATTAAAATGGATGAAATCAGCTACGATGAAATGTTGGAACTCGCATCCCTCGGCGCTCAGGTTCTTAATAACCGTTCGGTTGAGATGGCTAAAAAATATAATGTAGAGCTTGAAGTTCTTTCGAGCCTTGAAGTAAAACCAGGTACTATTGTAAAGGAGACAGTTAAAATGGAAAAAACTTTAATAAGAGGCGTTGCAAAGGACAACAACGTTGCTTCAATCGCTATCGTAGGCTTACAGGATACTCCGGGAGTTGCATTTAAAATCTTCAACAAATTATCACAGTTTAAGGTTAATGTCGATATCATTCTTCAGTCTGTTGGCAGAGATGGTACAAAGGATATTACCTTTACTGTTCCCCACGACCAGGCCTCTATAGCAGTTGACGCTATTGAAAATATGAAAGATGCTCTTAACTTCAAATCTGTTTCAGTTGACGAAAGCCTTGCTAAGGTTTCCATCGTCGGTGCGGGTATGGAAAGCCATCCGGGTGTTGCTTCTAAAATGTTCGAGGCTCTCTTTGATGCCGGTATTAACATTCAAATGATTTCCACAAGCGAAATCAAGATTTCCGTTTTAATTGACGGTAAGTATGCTGACAAAGCAGTTTCGGCTGTACACGACGCATTTTTAGGATAAACTAAGTAAAATTAAAAGCCCACCTAAAAGGTGGGCTTTTTTTATAGTATTAACTTTTAATATGCCTTGCCCCAGTAAAGCATTTTATCTGCTTT
>JAZONB010000085.1:0-7033 GCA_045654305.1 Acutalibacteraceae bacterium
AAAAAGCTTATAAGCTATCAAATGTCAAGTATGGGCAAGGAATGGAAGTTTGAGTCTATATCGGTGGACGGCAAGGGAGCTTCTAACTATACCCATGCATATCCAAACCAACTGCTTTATACAATGGAGCCTGATATGGAAACAGTCCGCGCCGCAAGGGATGCGATACTTGCTATTATGAGTGGTGAGGAATTACAAAAGGATACCGATAGTAATATAAGTAGTAGTAAATAAATATAAAAATCTGCCAATATCGTTTTTTATTTGATTTGGCAGATTTATTTTTTAAGATGCATAATGGTTACAGGAGGCAATTATGAAAATTATAGTAGCTGGTTCGGGAAAAATTGGTTCTACTTTGATTTCAAGTCTTGTGAACGAGGGACATAATGTTGTGGTTATTGACAATGACCCTCAGGTTATAGAAGCGGTTACAACAACCAATGATGTTATGGGCGTTTGCGGAAACTGTGCTGATACTGATGTGTTAGAGGAAGCGGGCGCTAAAGATGCGGAGCTTCTAATTGCTGTTGCGGGCTCTGATGAATTTAATATGCTTTCTTGCTTTATAGCCAAAAAAATGGGTACTAAAAACGCTATCGCCAGAGTTAGAAACCCCGAGTATAACGACAAAAGCCTCGGTATAATGAAACAGCATTTAGAACTGTCGATGATTATAAACCCTGAATTAGTAGCGGCAAGAGAACTTTTTCACAGCTTAAAGCTTCCGTCTGCTTCAAAGGTGGAAACCTTTAGTGTTAGAAACTTTGAAATGATAGAGCAGATTTTAAAACCCGGCTCACCCTTGGACGGAGTGACTTTGAGTGAACTGCGTTCACGATATAAGGCGAAATTCCTGGTTTGCGCAGTAAAAAGAGGCGATGAGGCATATATACCTGATGGTAATTTTGTGCTTAAAAGCGGCGACAGAATAGGGCTTACAGCCTCTCAGTCCGAGATAGTAAAACTGCTTAAAGAAATGGGAGTAGTGTCCACCAAAGCTAAAAATGTTATGATTTTGGGAGCAAGCCGAACGGCATTTTACCTTGCGAAAAGGCTTTGTATGTCGGGCAGTAAGGTAACGCTTATTGAAAAAAATCAAAAACTGTGCGAAGAATTTTCCGAAATGCTTCCAAAAGCAACGATTATTTGCGGTGACGGGTCAGACCAAGAACTTTTGCTCGAGGAAGGATTGCTTTCGGCAGATGCCTTTGTGGCGCTTACCGGAATGGATGAGCAAAATATGCTCATTTCGTCCTATGCTTCATCTAAAGGAGTACCTAAGGTAATCGCAAAGGTTAACCGAGATTCACTCATACCTTTGGCAGAACACTGGGGTCTCGATACTGTAGTAACCCCGAAAAAACTCATATCAAATGTTATTTTGCAGTATGTAAGAGCTTTGCAGAATTCCGAGGGTAGCAGTGTGGAAACACTCTATAAACTAATGGACGATAAGGTTGAAGCGTTGGAGTTTAATGTTAAGCCCGATTTAGAGCTTCTCAACAAACCGTTTAAGGAATTGAGCTTGAAGAAAAACACCCTCGTCGCAGGAATTATAAGAGAAAGAAAAATAATTATTCCCTCAGGTGAGGACTGCTTTATGGCAGGAGATAAGGTTATAGTTTTGGCGGCAAATCAGCGTCTTAATAAGCTTTCTGATATTTTGGATTAGAGGTAAGGCTTATGAATAGAAGAATGGTTTTATATATGTTGGGCAAAATTGTTCAGCTTGAAGCGGCTTTATTGCTTCCGGCGTTTATTTGCTCAGCAATTTATAAAGAACAAAAAGCATTGATTTCTTTGGGGATAACTATGCTGCTCTGCTTTGCTATAGGTAGTTTAATTGCTATATTTGGCAAAGCAAAAAACAGAACGATTTATGCGCGCGAAGGTTTTGTAATTGTAGCGCTTGCGTGGATTATAATGTCGGTTTTTGGAGCATTGCCCTTTGTTTTAAGCGGTGAAATCCCAAATTTTGCAGATGCTTTTTTTGAAACGGTAAGCGGATTTACCACTACCGGCTCATCAATTTTAACGAATGTCGAAGAAATGTCTAAGGGACTTCTTTTCTGGCGCAGCTTTACCCATTGGGTAGGCGGTGTAGGAGTTCTTGTTCTTGTAATGGCGATTTTGCCGTCCGATTCGGGCAGAGGTATCCACATAATAAGAGCCGAAATGCCAGGCCCTGTTGTGGGCAAAATAGTGCCTAAACTCAAAGACACGGCTAAAATATTATATTTAATTTATATAGGTATAAGCGTTGCTGAGGTTATTTTTCTTCTTAGCGGGGGACTTAATCTTTTCGAAAGCCTTGTGTATACTTTCGGTACTGCAGGTACGGGAGGTTTCGGTATAAAATCCGACAGTATAGGCGGTTACAGTCCATATATTCAATGGGTTATTACCGTTTTTATGATAATTTTCGGCGTTAATTTTAATATATACTTTTTCATTTTAGCCAAAAGATTTAAAGCGGTCTTAAAAAGCGAGGAACTGTGGATATATATTTCTGTGATAGTTATTTCAACTACTCTAATTGCATTTAATATTTTCAGCAATATGTCCGAGATGAATTCGGTATCTGAAAGTATTCGTCATGCGGCATTTCAGGTGGCGGCAATAATAACTACTACAGGATATTCCACTGTAGATTTTAATTTGTGGCCCGAAATATCTAAAATAATTATATTGATTTTAATGTTTGTGGGCGGTTGCGCAGGTTCTACAGCCGGCGGCTTCAAGCTCACCCGTGTTATTATGCTTTTTAAATCAGCCAAAGCAAACCTTAAGCATGCGCTTCATCCTCGTTCGGTGGAATCGGTAAGGTTTGAGGGCAGAACACTTGAAAAAACCACAGCAGCAGGAGTGCAGAGCTATCTGACGGTGTATATCTTCTGCTTTGCAATTATTTTGTTTATAATAGGCTTTAACGGTTTTGATTTCGAAACAACAATTACTTCTGTTGTGACCTGTTTTAATAATGTCGGTCCGGGCTTTGCAAAGGTGGGACCCACGGGCAGCTTTGCTGAGTTTTCTGTGCTTTCGAAATACACGCTTTCAGCCGCTATGCTTTTGGGAAGACTTGAAATTTATCCTATGCTGTTAATGTTTTCGCCTAATATTTGGACAAAAGTAAAGGTGAAATAAATGAAATTTAAAAGAATAATAACAGCCGTTTTGTGTTTCGCTGTGATAGTTTCTGCTGTTTGCGGTTGCAAAAGTAAAGAAAAACCTCAAAAGGGCAGTCAAAGTTCACAAGCTTCATCAATAACTGAATCGGCAGTCACAACTGATGTTGCCATTGACCCTCAAGGCGGAGAAACGGGAAGACCTTTAGGTGAGACTGTAAATATTAAAAATATAACCCCTAAAAAAGGTGTACAAAACGGTATAGACGTTTCCAAGTGGCAAGGAAGAATTGATTGGAATAAGGTTAAAAGTCAAGGGATAGATTTTGCTATTATAAGAATAGGTTATAGGGGAGAAAACGGCAATATTTATAAAGACGAATATGCCGATTATAACATTCAACAGGCTGATAAAGCAGGAATTTTGGTAGGAGTGTATTTTTTCTCTACGGCTGTAAATACTGCCGAAGCCAAAACGGAGGCTGAGTGGGTTAATGAAAACATTAAGAATTATCCCATTTCACTTCCTGTTGTTTATGACTGTGAAGGATTTTCAAAGAGCGACAGCAGAATGTATAGCTTGAGCGCCAAAGAAAAAACTGATAATGCCTTAACTTTTATAAACACGATAAAAAACTTAGGGTATGAGCCTATGTTCTATGCTTCGAAAAATGATTTGCTTGGCGAATTTGAAACTGAAAGAATAGAAAATGCCGCAAAAATTTGGATAGCGCATTTTGACGGAAAGATTTATCCCGAAGCACAAAATCCACAGTATAGCGGTAAATATACAATGTGGCAATACACTAACAAGGGTGTGGTTTCGGGCGTTGACACGGATGTTGATTTGGTAGTTTCTTACGAGCAGTTTTCCAAAAAAACTCCTATACAAAACGGCGAGGTAACAGAGGCACAGGCACCTAAGCCAGTTGATAATATATATAAAGCTGCAAATGACCGCGTTACAGCAAAATATGAGGTGAATTTGCGCGAAAGTGCGACCTCTACTTCTGCGCAGGTTGGTGTTTTAAAGGCGGGTGAATATTTAGAAAGAACTGCTATAGGAAGCAACGGTTGGTCGAAACTGTTATTTGGCGAAAAAACCGTATATGCCGTTTCGAGCTATCTCACGAACGAAGAAAATTATCAAAAACCGCAAGAAAGCTCTCAGACCACTTCCGTAAACGACGGATATACCATCACAAATGATAAGGTAACACCTAAAAATTCTGTAAATCTAAGGCGTGAGCCCACAACGAATTCCGAAGTTGTTGCGGAAATTTCCAACGGCACTGTGTTAGAACGAGTGGCCAAAAATAACGACAAGGGTTGGTCTAAAATTTCCTATAACGGCGAAATTTTATATGCAGTAAGCCAATATCTTACTACTGACCTTAATTACAAACCATATAATTCCGAACCGCCCTCTGACCAAAACAGTGAAATGTTTTTCCACAAGACTGCAGACAGAGTCACAGCAAAGACTGAAACTAATTTGCGTTCTAATCCCGCAGGCGGAGAGGACTCTCAGGTTGTATATCTTCTGAAAAACGGGGAAATTATTGATAGAACAGGATATAGTGACCGTGGTTGGTCCAGAGTAATTTGGCAAGGACAAACTCTTTATGCTGTTACAAGTTATTTAGAAGTAACACCTTGAAAATAATATATAAATATTATATAATTTTTAAAAAAGTAAAGGAAGTTTATGTATGAATTTCACTCCTTTGGATAATAACGGTCTTGTTGAGGGCTTTTGTATCGTAAAAAATATAGATGTTAAAACCTCGGCAAGGGGCGACAGTTATCTTGATATGACCCTTGCTGATAAGGACGGGGAGATTAACGCTAAGCTTTGGCGCTACTCAAAAGAGATTTACGGAGAGTATACCCCGAATGCGCTTGTAAAGGTTAGGGGAACAATATCGCCCTATAATGGTGTTGACCAGCTCAAAATAGAAAAAATACGTCCCGCGATGGACAGCGATAATGTTAATCCATCCGATTTTGTTAAAACCGCGCTTTATAACGGCGAGGAGATGTTTAATGAGCTATATTCATTGGCACAAGGATTTAAGGATGAGGATTTAAGCAGAATAGTTTCCGCTATTTTAGAGGACAACCGTTTGAAGCTTTTATATTGGCCTGCGGCATTTAAGCTTCATCACGCTCTTAGAGGGGGACTGCTGTTCCATACCCTTTCCATTGTTCGTTTGGCACAAAAGGTGTGCAGTATTTATCCTTTCGTGGATGAAGAACTTCTAATATCGGGAGCTATCCTTCACGATATTGCAAAGCTTTGCGAGTTTGAGGTTGCAGATACAGGAATTGCTACGGGATACTCGGTAGAGGGCAATCTGCTCGGCCACCTTGCAATGGGTGCTAATGTGGTTGAAAGGTATGCCGAAAAATTAGGGACCAATAAACAAACGACGATTCTTTTGGAGCATATGTGTCTTTCGCACCACGGTGAGCCTGAGTTTGGCGCCGCAGTAAGACCTATGTTCATCGAGGCTGAGCTTTTAAGCGAACTCGACCTTATGGATTCGAGAATTTTCGAAATGAAAGAAGCGGTGACGGCAACCGCCGAGCAAGATTTTTCTGCAAGATTATGGGCTATGGATAACCGCAAGCTTTATAATCATGCAAGAACGGATTTAACTAAAGAAACTAAACTTTTTTAAGGAGAAATAAAGATGAAAATTACTAAGGATATGTTAATTGGCGATGTTTTGGATATTGATACAGGCTGTGCGCAGTATTTCTTTGAAATAGGTATGCATTGTCTTGGTTGTCCCGCTGCCAGAAGCGAGAGCATAGAGCAGGCTTGTCAGGCACACGGCACTGACTGTGATGCTTTGGTTGAGAAACTTAATAAGTATTTCGAAAATAAGTAATGCAGAATTTATCTGTAAGGCTTAGTGCTATTGCTTCGCTTGTGCCCGAGGGTGCTAAGGTTTGCGATGTCGGAACTGACCACGCATTTTTAGCCATTGCACTCAAAAAAAGCTGTAGGGCACTCGGTGTTATTGCGACTGATATAAATAAAAAGCCACTCCAAAAGGCTGAGGAAAATATTAAAAAAGCTAATGTCAGCGGCATTTCACTCAGACTTTGTGACGGTATTGATGGTGTCGAAAGTGATGAAGCCGACACTTATATTGTTGCAGGTATCGGCGGAGAGGTTATTTCGGGAATTTTGTCGAGGGGCATTGAGAAGCTAAGGACTCAAAATGCAAGTCTGATTTTGCAACCGACCACCTCGCCTGAATTTTTGCGCAAATTTCTTTATGACAACGGTTTTGTTATTAAAGAGGAAATCCCTGTTGAAGAAAACGGCAAGCTTTATTCGGTGATGAAATGTCGTTATTCGGGAGAAAAACAGATAAAAGAAAATTATTTTTATTTTTCAGGACTTGTGAGTATTAAAAACCCGACAGGTAAAAAGTATATAGAAAAACAAACTCGCAGAGCCTTTAAGTGTATGGAGGCTCTGCAAAACATCCCCGAAAAAGCGGCGGAATATAATTATTACAAGGAAATTTATGACGGTTTATGGCATTTGACGCAGGATTTTTAAGTAAGGTCTTAGAGGAAATTTCTGAAGGAATTGACTCTCATATTGATAAAATATACCAGCCATCTAAGGATGAGCTGGTATTACTGCTTCGTAAGAAAGGTTTCGCTAAAAGGCTTTACATTAGTATAAAGTCAGGCTCTGCAAGACTGCATTTTACTGAGGCAAGACCTGAAAACCCACAGGTTCCGCCTAATTTTTGTATGCTGCTTAGAAAATATATTTCCTCGGCTAAGCTTACAAAGGTTTTTCAGCCACCGTTTGAAAGAATAGCGGAACTGTATTTTTCTGCCGCAAACGAGATGGGTGACACCGAAAATTACCG
>JAZONB010000086.1:0-11140 GCA_045654305.1 Acutalibacteraceae bacterium
ATAAGCCTTTATCTAAAGAAAATGCAGGTCAATGGGCTGAAGCCTTGGAAATGGTCCGACTTGCACCATCTGCAGTAAACAAGCAACCCTGGCGAGTTGTTGTGACTGATGATGCAGTTCACTTCTATCTCAAACGTAGTAAAGGCTTTGCTCGTACTGAGAAACTCGATATGCAAATGATTGATATGGGTATTGCTCTTTGCCACTTTGACCTGACTGCAAAAGAAAATAATTTGAATGTTGTCTTTGAACAAAATGATCCAAAACTTGAAACAGATGCTGAGTATATTGCATCTTTCAGGTTAGTATAAAGGAGGATAATGTAAGTGAAAAATAAAGGTAAGATAACAGTATCCATTACCGGAGTAGTTTTAAGTATTTCTTTGCTTGTTATAAGCGCAATTTTGGCGGAAGATAAAATTATAAATCCTGCTACTGCAGTCGCTTTTATAGTTGTTTCGGTGATTTTAATATGTATTGCGATATTCTACGCCGCTAAAGTTGACTACGAAACAGGTGTTTATGAATGCAGAAAGTGCGGACACACTTTTAAGCCTACATTTAAGGCATATATTTTGGGTGTGCATACACTAACTACAAGACACCTTAAATGCCCTGAATGCAACGAAAAATCCTGGTGTACAAGAAAAATCTCAAAGGTGTGACTTCGGTCACACCTTTTTCTATTGACATTTATATAAAATTTTGGTATGATTATTCATACCAATCATACCAAAGGAGAGATGGCTATGAATATACCTGAAGGAAAATTTGCATGGATGGTAAAAATCGGCGAAAAGGGACAGTTTGTTATTCCCAAAGAGGCAAGAGAATTATTTGATCTGCAACCTGGAGATGAAATTCTAGTTCTTGGTGATATCGAGCGAGGAATAGCAATTCTTCCCAAAGAAAAGCAACAGGATTTTGTTAAACAAGTTTTCAAAGATATAGAGGAATGAAATTATGAGCAAAATAGTTTTCTTTTGTATCCCTGCACATGGACATACCAACCCCACCTTGGGAGTTGTTCAGGAATTAGTTTCTCGCGGACACGAGGTTTGGTACTATTCATATAACATTATGCGTGAAAAAATCAAGTCGGCAGGTGCAACGTTTATATCTTGTGACGATTATGATATGGAGCAGAAACTAAATGCCAAAGACGCTACCCGTGTAGGAAAAGATTTGGCGTTCTCTACAAAGATATTGGTAGATACCACATTGGCTCTTGATGACAAGGTTTGCAAAGAAATGGCAGAGCTTAAGCCTGATTGTATTGTTGCAGATTCTATGGCTCTATGGGGAAAAGCGGTTGCACTAAAGCTTGGTATTCCTTTTGTTTCTTCGACAACAACCTTCGCTTTTAATCAGCACTCGGCAAAGGTTATGAAGCAAGGTATCGGTGATTTATTTAAGATGATGATTTCTATACCAAAAACCACTAAGCAAGTTAAACGGTTAAAAGATATGGAATATCCTGTTAAAAATATTCTTGATATTATCGCAAGTGATGATAACATCCATACGATTGTCTATACCTCTCCTGAGTTTCAACCATGTTCTGATACTTTTTCGGAAAAATATGTATTTGTCGGGCCTTCAATTCGTTCTGCAACAGAGAAAATAGAAAAAAATAGAGACAAACTGATTTATATATCGATGGGAACGGTCAATAATGACATGATGCCTTTTTACAAAACCTGTATATCTGCTTTAGCAAATACAGATTATCAGGTGATTATGTCTGTTGGCAATTTGGTGTCTATTGAGGACTTTGGGGATTTACCTGAAAACATATCTGTTTATTCGCATGTTGACCAAATTGCTGTTTTAGAAAAGGCTGATGTGTTTGTATCACATTGCGGAATGAATAGCGTCAGCGAAAGCTTATATTTTGAAGTTCCGCTTGTTATGCTACCCCAGACCTCGGAACAAAAAGGCGTTGCCGAGCGGGTTCTTCAGCTTGGTGCGGGTATAAAACTTGATAAATTGGACGGAGCTTCCGTTTTGAGTGCGATAAATAAAATATTCAGCGATAGCACCTATAAGCAAAATGCTGAAAAAATTTCTGACGGATTTAAGAACTGCTCTGGCGCAAGAGGTGCAGCAGACAAAATCATACAGGTCTGTAATGGTTCTGTTTAAATGTTAGCGAAAGACAAATTTGATAGTGTACGGATAGTGGATTGTTTTTATTATATTACTGCTTTATACTTGAATTGTGGAGGTCATGGAAATGGATTTAAATAAAAACGGAAAACTCCTTTGCGATTTAAGAAAAGCCAAGGGGCTGACACAAAAACAAGTTGCCGACAAATTAGGCGTTGTGCCAAAGACAGTTTCAAAGTGGGAGACGGGACACGGATTCCCTGATGTATCAACAGTATTCGCTTTAGCAGATATTCTTGGCGTGAGCGAAAAGACTATTTTGTCAGGCGATCTGGAGCAGAATTTGGAGAGTGCTAATAATATGAAAAGAACAAAATTTTATGTATGTCCGTGTTGTGGAAGTTTTATGCAAGGAGCAGGCAACAGTCAGATTGTGTGTTGCAGTAAACAGATTGAAGGTTTAAAAGCAGTTCCGGCGGATGGCGAGCACGCAATCAATATTTCTGAAATCGAGGACGATTATTATATTGAATTTAATCACGAAATGACAAAGGAGCATTATATCAGCTTTGTGTCATATGTAAGGTTTGACAGAGTGCTTACCGTAAAACTATATTCCGAGCAAGACTCGGCTGTGCGTTTTCCCAAAATGTACGGCGGAAAAATTTATTTTTATTGTAGCAAACATGGTTTATTTGAATATCAAATAAAGAGAAATTGAAAATTATTACAGTAGCCGGTGCGAAGTTTTCGCATCGGCTTTTTTCATGTCCAAAACACTTTCTTTTGCTGCACTTTTATTACAAAAGGATAGTTTTATTACACACGCGCTGCACTTTTGCTGCAATTTTGTAACGTGTGTTGACGCGAACTTTACCCCGCGCTATAATAAGTTTCCCAAGGCGCTATGCAAAGAGAAAAGGCATTCGTGTTGCGAATGTACTTGATAGCATTTAAAATCGATTTTGAGGCCGAGTTACAAAGGCTGTTAAAGGGGTTGAAAGGACAAACTCTCTCGGGTGGGTAGTTACACCACCCAAGACATTAAATCGCAAATAAGACGGCTGTTAAAGGGCGTGTGAACGATATAAAAAATGACCACCAAACAGTATCGGGTTTGGTGGTCTTAAACTTATTCATCTTCAAAATCTTCATTTGTCTTAAGTACTACTGGTACTTCTTCGCAGGGTGGCACTAACCTTTTTATTAACCGAAAGTATTCGGCAAAGAATTCGCTCGGACAAAAATAGTTCACTGTCTCTTTATGTTTATCTTCGAAAGTTGCCGTTATAATTGTTGGTCCGATATCGCATGCAAACAGTATTTCGTCGTTATATAAATACTCTGGCGTTTTGGCTGCTATCTCCTTAAAAATGCTTTTAAATAAGTCTCTGTCCTACATGAGTATTGATAAACAAAAATATACAATTTTAAATATAATTATGCATAAATAGAATTGTTATTAACATAAAAAATTACGTTCTTTTACAAATACATTTTGTGGAGGAACTTTTTATGACTGGTTTTAATTCTAATTTTAGTGATATTCAAAGACAAATCTCTTTTGCAAACCTTACAGACGAGCAAATTCTGGAGTTGTTGTCTATTTTGCAAACAAAGAGAAATGCAAAATCTAAACTTACAAAGGAAGAAAAGGTCTTTCTTCAATGTTGCAGAGAACGTAGGAGCTATTCTGCAAATAAAGATTTAGATACTGTTGTTTGTCCTATTTGTGGTTCAATTAAGATTATCAAGAATGGCACAAAGAATGGCAGACAGAGATACAAATGCAAAGATTGTGCAAGAACTTTTGGGGATACCATTGGTACTGTTGTCTTTCGCTCCAAATTATCTATTGCAAAGTTGATTGAACTTATCAAGTTGACTTTGCAAGGTGAGAGTTGCCGTACCATAGCAAAAGAACTTGGTATCAACAAGCAGACAGCATTACACAACAGACATAGGATATGTTCTGTTCTTCATCAGTTTGTGTGCAATCAAGACGATTTCAAGAGTTTAGCAGAGAGTGACGAGTATTACTATCCTTTGTCTTTCAAGGATATAAAAGACCCAATATTTTTCTTGAATACACTTGGCAGAATGCCATATACTCATAGAAATTACAAACAGAAACTTGAATATATTGAGAAACAAGGTTTTGATAGTGCTTTCTTACAAGTTCTTAATGATAATGAAGAACAGGTTAGAAATGAACTGCTTAACTATGTCAATTGCGATGATTTGAAATCACAAGAAAAGTTCTCCAATGCTTTAAATAGTATGGATACAGAGAAAATTATTCAGGTATTAAAGACGTTGAATGAACACCAGAAGAAAAAGAGAGGTATCAGCAATCAACAAATCTGTTGCCTGTCCTGTATCGACAGGAACAATAATCATTTCTTGCAGACTGTTTGTGTTGGTAGAATATGGGCAAGTCATATTGAAAAGGCACTTTTACCACATTTTACAGCAGATACTGTTTTAATTACAGACAGCCACAGAGCATATAAGACAGTAGCAAATAAGCACAAGATACCATTAAAGCAAATTCCGAGTGGAAAGCATACAAGTGGCGGATATAGTCTTGGTCATATCAATGGCTACCACCATAATATTAGTGATTTTATATATCTGTATCATGGTGTTAGTTCCAAGTTTCTTGACTATTACTTGGCTCTGTTCTATTGGATTGAGAAGAATAAGCATAAACCTTGCCTTGAACAAGCCTATGACATAATCACTCTGTTATCCAATCAGGCTAAAAAGATACCACTCAATAAGTTCAAGGAAAAACCCATATCCTTTGACTTAAAAGGTATGTTAAGTTAACAATTCTGTTAATTTTATCTCTGTATCGTGACAAATGAGAAAAAGTATGCTATAATATAGACAGAAAATAGAACTTTTTGCTAATTTACTGTCTATATAGGCAATAAAACAGTTAAACAAATAGGAATTTGGTGTTCAACCTAATTTTACACAGGAGGGTAATCGTAATATGAATATAACAATACGAGCCACTAAGGAAAATGAGGCATTAAAGTTATCTAATATACAAAAAGAAGCATTTCTTCCATTATACGAAAAATATCATGATGAAGATAATCCTTGTTTGCGAGGAGTGGAAGATGTTGCTAATAGACTCAATTCAGATTACTTTCGCTATTTTACGATTTTTCTGGAAGAAGAAATTGTGGGTGGCATTCTTTATAAGTGCAAAGGACGGACTCCGTTTGTTGACGGTTTGGAAGACGGACAATACTATTTGCAAAGGGTTTATATCAAGCCTGAAATGCAATGCAAAAGAATAGCACAGAGAGCTATTCTCCTTTGTGAAAAGGAACTTCCTGATGCAAAGTGTTTCCTTGTCGATTTCCCAGAAGATTTGATGAAAAACAAGCGATGCTATGAAAAAGTTGGATTTATGGATACGGGCAAAAGATTAAAGGTACAACAAAACTTAGTTTTGGCATGTTATGAAAAATGCTTATATCGCGAATGACAAATTCCAATTTATTGAACTACATATCTGTACAGGAGCAAGGTTGAAATATATCTTGCTCCTTTTCATTGGGTATTCACAAAAATGAATAAAAAGGTCATTTATGCATACCACTACTTATCTAATGCAGAGACTTTTATATTATAACGGTCTGTCCGTATGTAATTATCGTGTGCGGATGAACTGTTATGTTATAGTTTTTATTAATATGTCAACATATATTTTAGGTTATGATAATAATAAATTATAAAATAGAGGTGGCTAAAAATTTGATTTAAACATAGGTCGACAAAGTTATAGCTTTGAACATTTTTTATCATATAAAATTAATTTCTATTCGAAATCTCAACAAAAAAATTATTCCACAGAAAATAAAGTTATAGGACGGTCCCCGGGGGATTGACAGTGGCGGAAAAAACTGATATACTGGTGCAAAACGACAAAGTGAACAGGCAGGAGGAAAATATGCGGAAAAAACAAAGCTGGATTCGTGCGCTCATTACCCTTATCATTGTGCTGGCTGCCGCCACGGGCCTTTTGGGAAAAGAGGATATAACAACGGTAAATGAGGGGGCAGCAGAGCAAGGCTTTGCGGTGCATTTTCTGGATGTGGGGCAAGCGGATGCCGCCCTTGTGCAGTGCGAAAACCGGTGGATGCTGATTGATGGCGGCAATGGGGAGGACAGTAATCTGATTGCAGCTTATTTGAAAAAACAGGGAATTTCTTACCTGGACTACATTGTGTGCTCCCATGCCCACGAGGACCATGTGGGCGGACTGTCCGGGGCACTTTCCGTGGCGGAAGTAGGCGAGGTCTATGCGCCGGAAACGGGAGCGGATACCAGAGTATACAAAAATTTCAAGGCGAAGGTAAAGGAGCAGGGGCTGACCATACAGCATCCCGTCCCTGGTGACAGCATCCGGCTCGGCCAGGCCACTATCTTATTCCTCGGCCCGGTAGAGGAGGACGAGGACGATATAAACAACACCTCCATTATGCTGAAAATTACATACGGGCAGACGGCCTTTCTCTTTACGGGTGACGGAGAAAGGGAGGAAGAGCTTTCTGTGCTGGATACCGGGCTGGATGTTTCGGCCACGGTGCTGAAGGTGGGGCATCACGGCTCCTCCACGTCCACATCCTATCCGTTTTTGCGTGCCGTCAATCCGGAATATGCGGTTATTTCCGTGGGAAAGGGAAATGACTACGGACATCCCCATCAGGAGACCATCAGCCGGCTTTCGGATGCGGGCGCAAAACTGTACCGGACGGACGAGCTGGGAGACATTATTATGACCAGTGACGGGTATGAAATATCGGTCCGGAATGCACGATAGCAGAGCGGTATTTTTCTTGACCGCCTGGGAAGAATATGGTAGAATAGATTTAACAGAGTTAAATCTATTCAGCTAAATTCGCCTGACGGCGAGCTAAATGTGCTGCCGCACGCTAAATTACTTCGTAGCTAAATTGACCTTGCGGTCAGCTTTAGGCGAATTTAATTTAGCTGTTTCCAGAAACAATTTAGCTATGGAGCGAAGCGGAATAATTTAGCTTTGAGCGATAGCTCAAAATTTAGCTGAAAGAAACAGATTGGATGTGAAGATGTGGCGGAAAGCATAATGCTCGATAAAGCAAAAGATTTTGCAGTTGAAATTATAATATCGTGCAAGAATATCAAAGAGACGAAAAGAGAAAGCGTATTAACGAATCGGCTTATACGTTCAGGAACATCAATTGGTGCCAATATTCATGAATCAAAATATGCGCATAGTACAGCTGATTTTATTTCAAAAATGCAGATTGCTTTAAAAGAATGTTATGAGTCGGAGTATTGGTTGGAGCTCCTTAATAAAACAGGATATATTGATGATGAAAAATATAAAAAGATATTAAATGATTGTGGACAAATTCGCAGAATGTTGATTTCGTCAATAAATACAATTAAGGATAAAAAATAAAAATGAAAAAGACACTTTGTAAAATCTTAATATGGACGCTTTTATGCGCACAAATACCGGTTTCAGCCTTTGCGGCAGTGGACCTGGAGCTTATCAAGGCCAATATGGAAAAATGGTACTATACCCAGTTCGACCAGGGCACGGGCACCAGCACGGACCCTTATATCATCGATGAGGCGGAAGACCTGGAGTTTATGGCAGATACGGTTTTTCGTTCCGATTGCGCCTACACGGGAAAATATTTCCGCCTTGACAGGGACCTTTACCTGAACGATATCACAAAGCCTATCAGAGAATGGAAGGCGTTTTTCCCCATTGGTTGGGACGAGCGTGCTTTTGAAGGGCATTTTGACGGCGGAGGACATACCATATACGGCTACAAGGCACTGGTAGTGGATTATAACGACTGCAAGGGCCTGTTCGGTCGCATCAAAAACGGAAGCATTAGGAACCTTACTATGTCCGACAGTTATTTTTCTTCGGGGATTTCAGACGGACTGCATACGGCCATTTTCGTCAACAGCATTTCCGCACTGGGCGAGACGGTGGCTGTTGAAAACTGTCACAGCTTAAACCCCAGAGGAAACATTACAAGGCTTATTACGGATGCATACGCCACAAATGGCAGCACCATGACCATAAAAGACTGCTCTTGCGGTGACGGGGCAGAGGCAATGATACGAACGGTCACTGCCAATAACGATGCGGTGATTACCATAAGCGGACTGGTAAGAAACCCCAAAATAGTCACGGATGAAAACGGAGAAGAGCAGCGGGCTCTCAGCGAAGCGGCCATTATAGACAAACTATACACCTCGGCTTTTTCTGAAAGTGAAGGAACGGTTATTATTGAAAACTGCATTAACAACTGCCCTGTTTATTCTAATCCATCCATAGCAGGGTACAGTAATGTGGACCGGGAGGATTACCGCCCTTATGCTGTTGGGGGCATCCTGAATGCTTCCTACAAAAAATCGGGAAAAGACATTATAAGAGATTGTGTAAACAATGGGATTTCCTACGGCATAGGCGGCGTTGGCGGCATTGTGGGCGTATTTACAAACGGCAGCATTGAAAACTGTATCAATAACGGGGATATATACGGAATAGAAGCCAGAGTCGGCGGTATTGTGGGACAGCATACGGCGGGGAATATCACAGCCTGCGTCAACCGGGGGGACGTGCATGTGGTCGATACGCCTATTCTGATAGGCGTAATGCGATTTGGCGGCATTGCGGGCGTAAACAATGGTGTGATTGAAAGCTGTATCAATTACGGCGATCTCAACGGTTCTCCGGCAGGGAGCGGCACTATGGAATTTGGCGGCATCGCAGGAAGAGGCTCCTATATCTACAATTGTGCAAACCTGGGAGATCTCATTGGCGTTGTGGGCGCCAGCGGCGGCATTGCGGGAACGGTTGCCCTCAATGTTCCCGAAGCGGTGGTGGACAACTGTTATAACGCAGGCTGGGTATCCGCTTCGCCCTATAACAGCGGAAGTGTTATCGGCGTATCCCAAAGTCCCACACTAAACTGCTATTACCTTGCCGGAACGCACCAGTGCGGCAGATATACTGACCTGGCGGAGGAAGGCTTTGCCCTTCCCGATTACAAGGCACTGTCTCTTGACGAAATGAAAAAGAAGGAAAACTTCGGGGGCTTTGATTTTGTAAACATATGGATGATGTCGTCGGAGCTGGGATACCCGGTTCCGAGAAAAGCGCATTACGGGGATGTGGCCATTCCCAAGGAAACGGAAATTGAAATAAACGGCAAAAGAATAAGGCTTTTTGGGTATAATATAAACGGAAACAACTACTATAAGATACGGGATATTGCCTTTTTGCTGGACGGAACGAAGAGCAATTTTGCCGTTGATTGGAATGAAGAGGCGAGGGTAATTGAAATCAACCTGAAAACGCCCTACACGCCCATAGGCAATGAGAATAAGGGTAGTGACACATATGAAAGAGCCGTTTATTTAAATCCGGAGAAGGCCTTGCTGGATGGGAAAACACTGGAGCTTCGGGCCTATAAAATTGACGGAAGCAACTATTTTACAATCAGAGAGGTTGCAGACGTTGTGGGCTTTTTGGTGGATTGGGACGAGAAAGCGGGCCGGATTATCGTGAAGGCATAAGAAACCAAAACAGTTTTTAGAAACGGAGGGGCGCATATGCAAAAAATAAACAGTAATTGGTGGAAAGCACTTCTTTTCGGGCTGGTGCTGATTGTTTTATACAAGCTGATTGATAATTTCACAAGGATTTTGGGGTATGTCCGGACGCTCATCAGCATTTTAACGCCATTTGTTATCGGCGGAATTTTGGCCTTTTTCCTGCATAAACCCGTCAATCGGGTGAACAACTGGATCGGCAAGGCGCCTATGCCCTTCCTGAAAAAACGGTCTATGACGCTGGCGGTCACCACCGTGTATGTTGTTTTTGTGGTTTTGGTTTACTTTTTCATTCGCTTTATTGTGGAAGCGATTTACGAAAATATTGCCGACATTATTGCCAACTGGGATGCCATCTCTGCACGAAGTATGGAAATCTTCAATATGGTAAATATTCCCCAGAAGCAGGAGCTTCTGGATAAAGTCAATGCGTTTCTTACCCGTTTGCTCGAACAGGAATTACTTTTAAAGGCGGGGCACATTGTGGGCGGCGTTGCCAATTCGCTTCTCGCCATCTTTACCGGGGTAATTATTTCCGTTTATATGATTGTGGAAAAGGAATCCCTCAAAGCACTGGCAAAGCGTGTACTCGGGGTGGTGTTCCAACCGGTGCGTGCGATGAAGGTGCAGCTTTATGTCCGCCGTCTTACGGATATGTTTTATGATTACTTTACCGGTCTTGCACTGGATGCCCTTATCGTGGGAGCGATTTCCACTGTGTTCTATATTATTTTTGACGCACCCTACGCCTGGCTTTTGGGGTTAATTGTTGCGGTGGGGAATATGATTCCCTTTTTCGGCCCCATTGTGGCGGCGGGCGTGATTGGGTTTGTCTGCCTTGTGGCACTCGGGCCCTCGGCGGCACTGTGGGTGCTTTTGTTCCAGCTGGTGATAGGCCAGTTGGACGGCAATGTGTTACAGCCGAAAATTCTGGGCAACTCCGTGGGCATCAGCCCCTTCTGGGTAATTTTTGCCGTTGTGTTCTTCGGCGGCATCTGGGGGCCCTTCGGTATGCTGGTGGGGGTGCCGCTGGTAGCTGCCATACGTATGGTAATATTAACACCTATTGGGATTACTGAACAAAGCCAATAGGTTGGGGATGTAAAAATGGCGCAGAATGCAAAAAAAGAATAAGTATAAATGAAAAAAAGAAAAGCCGTGTTTCCCGAAAGTAACACGGGTGGAAAAACCCCGTCAGGGGTTTTTCTTGTTATAGGAATTCTTTTTTTGCTACGGCCCATCCGAACCTCTCGCCAGCGTCGCAACTGTCGCTAAGAGCGGTTTGCTTCTCGCAAACACGCCCCGTCCGCTCCGTCGCTCCTTTTCCCCTTAAAGTCTTGCGACTTTCGGGGACCCCGGAAAGTCCACCGGACTTTTTGGGGAGAGG
>JAZONB010000087.1:0-18613 GCA_045654305.1 Acutalibacteraceae bacterium
GTGGGGAAGTTTCCGTCAGGGTTTTCTTGCTCTGCAACCACCTTAACATTACTTATTCCAATTTTCTTAAATACCTCACGGACGGGTTTGTTTCCGGCACCGTTAAGGGGAGTGTAGATTACACGAAGACCTGACAGGTCAGCTTCAGGCTCGACACGCTGAGATATAACATTCTCTAAGTATTCGTTTGTAATATCTTCACCGATATATTCAATTCTGCCGTCCTTTACAGCCTCATCAAAATCGCAGTACTTAACACCGTCAAAAATATCAATGCTTTGCATAATGGACAAAACATAATCAGCAGCTTCCGGTCCTAATTGACTGCCGTCGGGAGCGTATGCCTTATATCCGTTATATTTTGCGGGGTTGTGGCTTGCAGTGATTACAACGCCCGCATCACATTTAAGTCTTCTTACTGCAAACGAAAGCATAGGTGTGGGAACGAGTTCGGGATAAATATAAACTTTTATTCCGTTGGCGGCAAAAACACTTGCTGTGGTTTTAGCAAACTCCTCAGATTTAATACGGCTGTCATAAGCTATTGCAACAGTACCGTTTTTTGTTACAGAGTTCACATAAGCAGCAAGCCCTTGAGACGCCTGTCCGACTGTATAAATATTCATACGGTTGGTACCTGCTCCGATAACACCTCTAAGTCCTGCGGTGCCGAATTCGAGATTTTTATAAAAAGCATCGGAAATAAGCTCATCGTTGCCCTCAATATCTATGAGTTCTTTTACAAGGTCAGGGTCTTTAGTAGCTTTTTCTTTCCAAAGCATATAATTTTCTTTTATCATTGCTTATGTTCCTTTCGGTTTTTAGTTAAAGGTTATATCACAGCCGATGGACTGTTGACATTCAGTTAAACCCGCCGCTACTATCGACTTTGTTCGCTCATAGGATTTCTTGGCTTTTTGGAGTGCGGTGGCATTAAATGAGTATTTGCTCAAATCGTCAGGGTTTTCAATTGGATAAATTGTATATTGGTATCTTCCGTTTTGAAGATATTTGTTAACCCAAGTAGGTATTAAATCAAGAGCTGTCAGAAAAACTCCCTCTTTTGTCTTTTTAAGGGTGAATTCAAAGAGCATACCGTCCTCTGTGTGACCGCTCGGACAGCTTGTCATCAGCTCCTGCCTTTGGTTTGAAACCGCATTGCCCGTTGAATAAAGGCAAACGGTAGTGTTGAGCGAATCCTCGCTTGTTATAAGCTCGACAGGTTGAATGACATGAGGGTGGCTTCCTATGATTATATCAACACCCATATTACAAAGACGCTGAGCGATGGATTTTTGGTGGGTGTTAGGCGAGGTTTGGTATTCGTTGCCCCAATGAATATAAACTACCAAAAATTCAGCACCATCATTCTTCATTTGCGTGAGATTTGATTCTATATCAGTATAAAAAGCGTCAATTTTATTGTAACTAAAAGAGTTTATAAGGTTGTTAGCTTCAGCACTTATCACTGAACCGTTGAGATATTTTCTGCCCTCGGTTGGGTTTTGCGGTGAGGTTTCGTAGGTGTAATTTATAATTCCTATATTAATATTATTAATCTTTTTAATTAGATATGCAGGCTCTGTCTCAGTTTCTCTCGTTCCCGTGAAATCTATACCTTTTTGTTTTAATACAGAAACTGTACGTTTAAGGCCTGAAAGACCTGTGTCATAGCTGTGGTTGTTTGAGGTTAAAAGCAAATTTAGTCCTGATTCCTTAATAGCATCGGCTAAACTATCGGGCGTGTTGAACATAGGGTAACCCGAATATTCTCTGCCTTCATTACCGCCGAATGTAACCTCTAAATTTCCGATACTTAAATCTGCGTTTTTGAAGTATGGTGCGGTTTCTTTAAAAAATGCGCTGAAATCATACAAACCGCTTGATGGCACATAAGCGCCGGTGAGTTGTGGACTGTGTACCATAATATCCCCTGTGGAGAGTACGGTGGCGGTTGTTTCCTTGAACGGCACTTCGCTTGAAACCGAAATGTCAGTTGGTTTTTCATTCGACTGCTTGTCCGTTTTAGAGTGACCTATAACAAAAAATCCTAAGAAAACGGTTGCAACAACAAAAACCAATGAATAAATAAGTGTTATAATTTTTTTGCTGTGCCCTTTTTTAGAATATCTTTTTTTCGCCATAAGTCTCACCTCGTTTCACATCCTAAATTTTACTATAAAATCATTAAAAAAGCAACAAAAATAAAGCTGTTTGACCTTAAATCAAACAGCTTTTATAATTTAGTTTTCGCTGAATATTACTGTAACATCGGGGTGGAGCTGTAAAATAGAAGCGGGAACCTTTGGGTCAACAGGACCTGAGAAAGATTTTTCGAGAATTTCCTTTTTAGCGGCTCCGTTAGCAACTAAAAGCACCTTTTTAGCCTGCATTATGGATAACATACCCATTGTGATAGCAGTCTTCGGTACCTCATCCTCGTTAGCGAAGAAACGGGCATTTGCTTTAATGGTGGATTCGTCAAGTGTAACCTCGTGGGTTGCGGCGGTGAAATACTCGTCAGGCTCGTTAAAGCCGATGTGACCGTCAAGACCGATACCTAAAAGCTGTAAATCAATACCGCCTAAATCCTTAATCATATTATCATAAGCCTCGCCCTCTGCTTTAAGGTCGGCGGCTTTGCCGTTTGGAACAAAGGTTTTAGCTTTGTCGATATTTACATGATTAAAAAGATTATCATTCATAAAATATCTGTAGCTTTGGTCGTTGTTGCCGTCAAGTCCTACATATTCGTCAAGGTTAACGCTGGTAACTTTTGAAAAATCAATCTTGCCGTTTTTGTTATCCTCAATCAGTCTTTTGTAGGTGCCAACAGGTGAAGAGCCGGTTGCAAGGCCTAACACACAGTCAGGCTTCAAGATTATTTGAGCAGCGATAATGTCGGCTGCTTTATTGCTTAATTCTTCATAGGTTTTAACAGTAATAAATTTCACTAAAAATTTTCCTTTCTTGGTACAATTTCGGTTTGGGACTTAACAATAGAATTAGCGGGGTAAACTCCTCTAAGAGCGGTCAGAGGGTAAACAGATGTGTTCTTTCCGATTACAGTACCGGGATTGATAACACAACCGCAACCCACATCAGCTCCGTCGGCTAAAATTCCGCCGATTTTGCGAAGTCCTGTTTCTATATTTTCCTCTCCTCTTATAACAACAGCCTTACCGTCGGATTTCAGGTTAGAACAGATTGTGCCTGCACCGGTATGCGCTTTGTTTCCGAGGATAGAATCTCCTACATAATTATAATGCGGTGTTTGAACATTGTCAAGCAGAATACAGTTTTTATATTCACTCGAATTTCCGAGTACGCAACCGCTTCCTGTGATAACATTTCCTCTGATATAAGCACCCGGACGAAGCTCTGAGTTGTGACCGATTATGGCAGGAGCATCAATAGTAACGGTAGGAGCAATTTTAACATTTTCACCCACCAAGACGCCTTCTTTAAGAAGGGTAAAACCTTCTATTCCGCTTTCCAAAAGAGAAGTGATTAAATCCTTGATTTTGGGTAGCATTTCCCAAGGATATTCACTACTTTCAAAAAGTTCCTTTAAATAAGGAACTCTACAATCATAAAGTTCGTCCGTTTTAACCTTTTTATTCACTCAAATGACCTCTTTCTTTGATAACCTTTGCTATTTTTTCTGCATATTCTTCGCAAAGCTCGGTGGTTTCGGCCTCTATCATAATGCGGATAACGGGCTCGGTGCCGCTTTCTCTAAGCAAAGCTCTGCCATTTCCGTTTATAAGAGCGTTGACACTTTCCTTAGCCTTTAAAACCTCGGCGTCGTTCATAACCGCCGATTTATCCTTAACCCTTAAATTCACAAGGTGCTGAGGATATAACATTAAAGGCTCGGCTAATTTTCCTAATGACATTTTGCGGTCGCACATTTCTTCGGCTATCATAATAGCGGTTAAAATACCGTCGCCTGTTGTGGCATACTTCTTTAAAATGATATGACCGGACTGTTCACCACCAAGGCTGAAATCGTTGTTTTGCATAGACTCATAAACAAAACGGTCTCCAACCTTTGTTTGCTCACATTCAATACCTATCTTTTTGAGGGAAGCAAAGAAACCGCTGTTGGACATAACGGTTGCAACAACTGTATTGCCGTTAAGCATATCCCTTGATTTTAAACGGTTTGCCAAAACGTACATCATAGCATCACCGTCAACCATATTGCCGTTTTCGTCAACTGCGATACAACGGTCGGCGTCACCGTCAAATGCAAAACCAACATCTAAATGTTGCTCTTTAACTAAAGCACAAAGTTTTTCAATATGAGTAGAGCCACATCCGTCGTTAACATTAAGACCGTCAGGCTCGTTGCCTATAACTACTGTTTGAGCGCCTAAGGCATCGAAAACAGATTTAGCTATCATCCAAGATGCGCCGTTTGCACAGTCAAGACCGATGCGGAGTTTCTTATATGAATTAGATGCCACAGAAATAAGATATCCTACATATCTGTTTCTGCCGGCAGAGTAATCAACGATTTCGCCGATTTTTTCACGGTGCGCCAAAGGCAAATCCTCACCTTGAACACCAATGGCAGAAAGGTTGCCGTCAATGTATGCTTCTATCAGCGCGGTGGTTTCATCATCTAACTTTTCGCCGTACTTATTTATTACCTTAATGCCGTTATCATAAAACGGGTTGTGGCTTGCGGTTATCATAATACCGCAGTCGAATTCATCTTGACGGGTAACATAAGAAACACTGGGGGTAGTGGTAACGTGTAGCATATAAGCATCAGCGCCCGAAGCGGTGATACCTGCCACAATGGAATACTCAAGCATATAACTTGAACGGCGGGTGTCTTTACCTATTACAATTCTCGGGCGGTAGTTTGCTTTGTTACAGCCCGAAAGCGAAGATGAAAAATACCAACCTAAAAATCTTCCCACTCTATACGCTTGCATAGATGTGAGGTTTAAATTTGCCTCTCCTCTGAAACCGTCAGTTCCGAAATATTTGTTTTTAATCGGAGCGCCTGCGGGGGAGCGATTTATATCAATTTTATCGTAAAGCAATTCATCGGTGGAAATGCTGAAAAGTTCGCAAAGCTGTAAGATTTTATCTATCTGTGGCTGTGCTTGGTCCATTTCCCATTTTGATACCGATTGCCTTGAAACCGAGAGTTTGTCTGCCAATGCTTCTTGAGACAACCCCAAGGAATTTCTCATATTAGTTATTTTCTCACCTATAGTCATAAATGACCTCCTGAATACAGATATTTGAAATATATTCGCTGATATTTCTAATAATGATTGTAGTTTATCGAAACGCTTAAAAGCACTTCGATAAGCCACTTTTTAAGTGGCTTGTGTCAAAATTAAATTTTGTAATTTAATTTTGCACAACACTCATTACAATGGATAAGGACAAATTTTCAAAGAAAATTTGCTACAAAATCAAAGATTTTGCGTCGAAACAGCGATGTTTTGACTAACTTTATCTATTATAATACATTAACTTACCGTAAACTGCAAGCAACAAAACATTGAACTTTTAGCAACTTTTAGTTGCTAAAAGTGTAAAAACAAATGATTTTGAGCTTGTGTTTGCAAGAAAATTCAAAAAATTGCAAATTTTTATTTACATATTTTTTGTTTTGTATCTTTAGTATAACCCATAAATTTTAATCATAAAACAAAAAAATTTTGCTTGACAATAATATTAAATATGGTATAATAGTCTTTGCGCTATGGTGGATGTAGCTTAGTTGGTTAAAGCGCCAGTTTGTGGCACTGGAGACCGTGGGTTCGAGTCCCATCTTCCACCCCACATTTTTTTACGGTACGCAATTGCGTACCGTAAATTTGAATTTAATAGACACATTGGGGTGTCGTCAAGCGGTAAGACACAGCACTTTGACTGCTGCATTCGTAGGTTCGAATCCTGCCACCCCAGCCAAAAAGAAAAGTCGCACGATGGTGTGGCTTTTCTTTTTGTTTTATTATCTATTATTTTTTCTCTATTCTCTATTATCTAAAAAAAGTCGCGATTTTTACAGATAATAGATAGGAGATAAGAGTTTCGGTGCCTATTTCGCAGATAATTATATAAAACCGCTTTTTTCTATTCTCACAAAATAATTCCCCTAAAACCTTACATAATAATGATTGTAGTTAGTCGAAACGCTTAAAAGCGCTTCGACTAACCTTATCCATTATAGCAAAAGTTTAGGGAGATATTTATGAAAAGCTTATGGGAAACAACAGCCGAAAAACCTCATTTCGAAACGCTTAAGGGAAATAAAAATACCGATGTACTTATCATAGGCGGTGGAATGGCGGGTGTACTTTGCGCTTTGGAGCTTCATGATGCGGGTGTAGATTATATTCTTGTTGAGGCTGATACAATAGGCTCGGGCATAACCAGAAATACGACCGCTAAAATCACTTCACAGCATGGACTTATATATGATAAACTGATAAATAAATTTGGTATAGAAAAAGCAAGAGGCTACTTTGAAATAAATCAACTGGCTTTAGAAAAATACAAAGAAATGTGCAAAGAAATCGATTGCGACTTTGAGGAAAAATCAAACTTTATTTTTTCAAAAACCGAGAAAGAAAAAATAGAAAAAGAGGCTTTGGCTTATGATAAAATCGGTATTAAGGGAGAATTTACCCAAGAGACCACTTTGCCGTTTGCCGTTGCAGCTGCACTCGAAATAAAGGAGCAAGCGCAGTTTAATCCGTTGAAGTTTTTGTACTCTGTCGCAAAGGGTCTTAATATTTATGAAAACACCCGTGTAACGCAAATGGTGGGTAATACCGCCATAACAGATAACGGGAAAATAAACGCCAAAAGGGTTGTGGTGGCAACACATTTTCCTTTTATAAATAAACACGGGATGTATTTCATAAAAATGTATCAGCACCGTTCTTATGTTTTAGGACTCTCAAATGCTTCACAGGTTGATGGTATGTATGTTGACGAAGATTTAAAAGGTCTTTCCTTTAGAAATTACGGTGAACTTTTGCTTTTGGGAGGCGGTTCTCACAGAACGGGCAAAAAAGGCGGAAATTATAACGAACTAAGAGAATTTGCAAAAAAGTATTATCCAAGTGCCAAAGAGGAATATCATTTTGCAACGCAAGACTGTGAAACCCTTGACGGCGTGCCGTATATTGGTAAATACTCAAAAGGAACGGATAATTTGTATGTTGCAACAGGATTTAATAAATGGGGAATGACGTCTTCAATGGTTGCCGCAATGCTACTTAAAGATGAAATATTAGGAGTTAAAAACCAATATAGCGAGATTTTTAATCCATCAAGAAGTATGATTCACCCACAGCTCTCAGTTAATATGTTTGAAGCGATGAGTGGTTGGATTATGCCGTCACCTAAGCGTTGCCCGCATTTGGGTTGCGGTCTTAAATGGAACAAACAAGAGCATAGCTGGGACTGCTCTTGCCACGGCTCACGTTTTAGCGAAGACGGAAAGCTAATTGATAACCCTGCTAACGGAGATTTGAACAATTAGTTTTGAAATATTTACCAAACTATTAAATTTTTACCATCCTGTTGAAAAAACAGTGGGTTTGTAATATAATTATAGAAATCATCTATTTGCGAAAGGAAGCCGTTTTGATGAAGAAGATAGAATCACTTCTATATAAGATAGTTAAGTGGTTTGTGTGGTTATTCTCACCAAAATTCAATGTGGTTGGTACAGAAAATCTGCCACAGGACGCCACATTGATTGTCGGCAACCATTCTCAGATGTACGGACCGATTGCGTGTGAGTTTTATACTCCCGGGAAACATTATACCTGGTGCGCGGGGGAAATGATGAGCGTTAAAACCGTACCGAAGTACGCTTTTAATGATTTTTGGTCGCAAAAGCCTTTGTGGTTGCAACCGTTTTATAAATTCTTGTCGGTTATTATAGCGCCGTTAGCCTCGCTAATCTTTAACAATGCTGATACTATCGGGGTGTTTAGGGACACGAGAATTCTTGCTACATTCAAATCAACGATAAATCGCCTTAAACAGGGCGCTAATGTTGTTGTTTTCCCGGAGCACGATGTTAAACATAATAATATAATTTATGATTTTCAGGACAAATTTATAGATATTGCAAAGCTTTACTATAAAAAGACGGGTAAAGCGCTTTCCTTCGCTCCGATGTACATAGCTCCAAAACTCAAGACAATGTATATTGGTGTTCCTACCATTTTTAATCCGAATCTTCCAATGGAAGAGGAAAGAAAGAGGATTTGTGAGTATCTGATGGTGGAAATCACCGAAATGGCAAGAAACTTACCTCTACATACGGTGATTCCTTACAGAAACATACCTAAAAAACAATACCCTAAAAATAAGGAGGGTTAATGTGCTAAAGCCTGTTGTTGATTACAGAGATTTTTCCTTTAAAAAAATAAATGACCCTCGCTTTTCGCATCTTATGTTGCTTAGTGGTTGGTTTATATACTTTGCGTTATATTTTTTAACTGAGTATTTCATTCCAAGTAACAACGGCACCGCAATTTATTGTGCTTTGGATTATAAAATACCTTTTTGCGAGTGGTTTATCATTCCGTATGTGGGTTGGTATGCGTTAATTGTTGTGTCGCTTTTATATTTTATGTTTTATAATGTAGATAATTTTAAAAGACTGCAAATATTTATAATTGTAACCCAATTAGCGGCGATGGTAATATATATAATTTTCCCGAATTTCCAACCGTTAAGACCTGAAAATTACCCTCGTGACAATATTTTAACTGACCTTGTAGCATTGATTCAGACGGCCGACACTAATTCTAATGTCTGTCCGTCATTGCATGTGGCATATTCTATAGGAATTGCCTCGATATGGCTAAAGGAAAGGTCGGCAAAATGGTGGACTAAGACAGGTATAGTTGTATTTTGTGTTTTGGTTTGTCTATCAACAGCATTTGTAAAACAACATTCTGTTATTGACGGTCTGGCTGCAATACCCATTTGTATTTTAGCAGAAATTATTTCTTGTAATAAATATTGGAAAGAAAAAATAAAACGTTAGGTTTGCGCCTAACGTTTTTTGTACATACTAAAATACGAGGTGATTTTATGTGTACAGCCGCAACACTCAAAACTAACAATTTTTATTTTGGCAGAACCTTGGATAACGAATTTTCTTATTTTGAGGAAGTGACAGTTGTGCCGAGGAATTTTGTAATAAATCTCCGCCATTTAAAACCTTTAAACGAGCATTATGCTATCATAGGTATGGCTTATAACAAAGATAATTTTCCGCTTTTTTATGACGCCACAAACGAAAAGGGGCTTAGTGTTGCGGGTCTTAATTTTGTAGGTAACGCTCATTATAATGAATGTGGCGAAGAAAAATTAAATGTTGCGCAGTTTGAGTTAATTCCTTTTATTTTAGGACAGTGTGCAACTGTAGATGAGGCTGAAAGTCTAATTAAAACAATAAGCATTGTCAAAACTCCATTCAGCGCGGATTTGCCTGTAGCCCAGCTTCATTGGTTAATAGCCGACAAAACAAGGTCGATAACACTTGAATCTACAAAAGAGGGGATAAATATTTATGAAAACCCTTTGGGCGTTCTTACGAATAATCCGCCTTTTCCCGAACAGTTAGAAAATTACAAGAAGTATGACTATCTTTCAAGCGAAGATAAGTCAAGGACTTCATTTGAGGATTTAAGATATTACAGTAAAGGTACGGGGGCTATTGGACTGCCCGGAGATTTATCTTCGGCATCACGCTTTGTAAGAGTAGCCTTTGCAAAGGCAAATTCGGTGTGCAAAGACACCGAGGAAGAAAGTGTGGCTCAGTTTTTCCGTGTCCTAGGCTCAGTTTTTCAAACGAGGGGAAGCAATAAAACCGAGTACGGCTTAGAAATTACGCTTTACACCTCTTGCTGTAATGCCGACAAGGGAATTTATTATTACACAACCTATGAAAATCCTCAAATTTCAGCTGTTAATATGAACAACGAGGATTTGAATTCCTCAGAGTTAATAAGATATCCTTTGATTTTAAAAAATAATATATACACACAAAATTAAAAGATAGGCCGAAGCCTATCTTTTTTTAAAGCAGTTTTTCAAAATATTCTTCGAGTGTTTTTGCCATACAGTAGAAGCCTAAATCGTTTGGATGGCATCCATCAACCGTTATACTGTCAGCCAAGCCCATTTCGGTGATTTTTACAGCAGTGTCGACAAAGTAGACGTTTTTATCGCCTTTGGCTTTTGCGTTCTCGACTGTATTCATAATAATTTGTCTTCGCTCGTTGCTTATGGGATACGGTCTGCACATGCAAATTATCGGAAGATTCGGGTGCTTTTCTCTGATAATATTAAACATCGGTTCGTGGGTTTCTCTAAGGTGTTCGATAGAGGGAGCGTTGTGGTCATAGTCATAAACGAAAATGCTCATATCAAGGCCTGCTATGTAGTCAGCAATTTCTTTTTCTCCCCGAGCACTTCCTGAAAAACCAAGGTTAATATAGTTAAAGCCGTATTTAGCACAAAGCATTGCTTGGTAGGAGTTTCCGGGACGTGACGTACATCCGCCTTGTGTGATAGATGAGCCGTAAAACACTACAGGTTTTTCGTGTTTGTATGGGGTTGGTGCAGATAATGTAGCATCCTCATCAAGCAGAATGTAAAGACTCTTAACACTACTGTAAAGCGGGAAATTAATGGTATATGTACGCTCATTACCCGACAAAACAGTTTGAGATTCCAAAGTATCGGTTATACAGTTTTGGGGAATAAAGCTTTTTAGGTATTTTTGTGTGTCGCCGTCATCAGTATATAAATCAAAGCCTGCAGAACCTGCCAAGGTAAAATGTGGCATTCTTCCGACAGAAGAAAGGTGTGCTCTTATTCCTAAATATTTAGAGTTGGTGGTGAATCTTACTCGTCCGCCGGCGGTGTGATTGTTGAGACCATTAACTCCGTCATTTACCGTTTTGGCAATTTCGGGATTAAGTCTTACATAGTTACCTGACTCACTATGATAGGTTACACCGTAAATCTTAAACGGCTCGCTATTAATGTCATAAATTTTGGTGCCGTCTGTTTTGAGACCAGAGTTGACAAGTAAATTTTTATCAATTTCTTCGATTTTTTTCAATGCTGTCACCCCGCGAAAATGTTTTGACTAATTTTATCATAAAATCTATATGTAGTCAAATAAAAATATCGTTTTTAAGGTTGATTTTTTCCATAAAAAGGGGTAAAATAATCGTATCGGAATTTAAAAGCGGAGGAAAGAATGTTAGAGCTTAAAAACATTTCCTTTACTGCCGAAAATGAGGACGGAAGTAAAGATATTATTAAAAATCTCAACTTAAAAATAGATGACGGCTTTGTTGTTATAACAGGGCCTAACGGTGGCGGTAAATCCACCCTTGCAAAGCTTATTGCGGGTATTATTAAGCCTACAAGCGGTCAAATTTTGCTTGACGGTGAGGATATAACCGAGCTTTCCATAACAGACAGAGCAAAAAAGGGAATTAGTTTTGCTTTTCAACAGCCTGTAAGGTTCAAGGGCATTACCGTTCACGATTTAATAAGTCTGGCTTCGGGCAGAGATGTAAGTATTGCAGAAGCTTGCGATTATCTCTCTCAAGTAGGTCTTTGCGCAAGAGATTATATTTCCCGTGAGGTAAACGCATCTCTTTCGGGCGGAGAGCTTAAAAGAATTGAAATTGCGACTGTTCTTGCACGCTCAACAAAAATCTCTATTTTCGATGAGCCTGAGGCAGGTATTGACCTTTGGAGTTTCAAGAGCCTTATTAACGTTTTCGAAAAAATGCGTGATACTCTTGGAGGCTCAATTATAATAATCTCACACCAAGAAAGAATTTTAAATATTGCTGATAAGGTGATAGTTTTGGCAAACGGCACTTTAAAAGCAGAGGGCACAAGAGAAGAAATTCTTCCTGAATTATTGCAATCCACCGACTCACTTTGCTCGGTGCTGAAAGCTCAAACGGAGGGTAATTAAATGAATAATACCGAATTAGAGCTTTTAAAAATTATTGCCGATATGGACGGCACACCCGACGGTGCCTACAACATAAGAGCAAACAGTGGTCTTGCAGACAGGCGTGTCACCGAAAATATAGACATTAAAACTAAAACGGATAAATCGGGAATAGATATCATTATTAAGCCAAATACTAAGGGTGAAAAGGTGCACATTCCTGTAATTATAAGTCAAACGGGGCTCAAAGAACTTGTTTACAACGATTTTTATATTGGTGACAATGCTGATGTCGAGATTGTTGCGGGTTGCGGTATACACAACTGCGGAGATGAAGAATCCCGTCATGACGGTGTGCATACATTTTTTGTCGGCAAAAATGCAAAGGTGGTTTACACCGAGAAGCATATAGGTATTGCTGATGGGGAAGGCGAGAGCAATATGAATCCCACAACAGTTATAAATATTGCAGACGGCGGTTATATGGAAATGGAGACAACACAGCTAAGCGGTGTTGATTCTACCGACCGTAAAACCAGCGCCGTACTTTCCGATAACGCCACACTTGTTATAAGGGAAAAACTTATGACGAGCGGAAAAGAAACGGCTAAAACCGATTTCACAGTTGATTTGAACGGCGAAAATTCGAGTGCAAATGTAGTTTCCCGTTCGGTTGCAAAGGATAATTCCTATCAACTGTTCTTATCCCGTATTAACGGAAATAATGTTTGTTCAGGTCATACCGAGTGCGATGCAATTATTATGGATAACGGCAAGGTGTCGGCAGTTCCAGAGATTACTGCAAACCACATTGACGCTTCTTTAATCCACGAGGCCGCAATCGGTAAAATAGCAGGTGAACAGCTTATAAAGCTTATGACTTTGGGACTTTCTGAACAAGAGGCAGAGGAACAGATAGTTAATGGATTTTTGAAATAAGGCTTAATGGCTTTAAATAAATTATGAGGTGATAAAGATGGAATTAAAGGGTTCAAAAACAGAAAAAAACTTGATGGCTGCATTCGCAGGCGAATCACAGGCAAGAAATAAGTACACTTATTTTGCATCGGTTGCAAAAAAGGAAGGCTATGAGCAGATAAGCGCGATTTTCCTTGATACTGCTAACAATGAAAAGGAACACGCTAAAATGTGGTTCAAGGAGTTAAAAGGTTTAGGCAACACCGCTGAGAACCTTAAGGCTGCTGCTGAGGGAGAAAATTATGAGTGGACAGATATGTACGCTCAGTTTGCAAAAGAGGCTGAGGAAGAGGGCTTTACAGAGCTGGCTAAGAAGTTCGAAATGGTTGCAAAAATCGAAAAGAGCCACGAGGAAAGATATTTAAAGCTTCTTAATAATGTTGAGATGCAAAAGGTATTTGAGAAGTCTGAGGAAATTATGTGGGAATGCCGTAACTGCGGTCACTTGGTTATCGGCAAAAAGGCTCCTCAGGTTTGTCCAGTTTGCGCACATCCCCAAAGCTATTTTGAGGTTAGAAAAGAGAATTATTAAAAAGTGGCAGGTTTCCACACCCAATCCGTCCGAGTTAGTGCAAACCAAAGCTTTGTACCCCGTGACAGGAATTATATCATATGCTTTAAAAAAACGAAGGACACCGAAAAGGTGTCCTTTGTTTTTTTAGTTATAGTTAATCGTTACAGTTGAAAAAGCAACGCACAAGACAAGCACTGGATGTTACCATAAGAAAAAAGAAGAATAAAAGTCCTCCTGTAAGAATAGCACTGATTATACTTGTTGCCGCAAACTCAATAGCAAGAAAAACAATCGAAAGAAGAACTGTGCCAATAATTCCAACGATTTGCGCTGTAACTATAGCGCATAAATCATCACAGTTTTCTTTACGGAAAATTGCACCCGAAAAAAGCGTTACGGCAAGATACACTACTGCGATACCGAGTAGCACCCATAAAAAGGCAGGTGTAAGAGTAATGGTAGCTGTTATTCGCAGAAACGCTGTGATTATACCTATGATAAGGCTTGCCACCACAGCGATAACTGTGCAACCGGTTCTGCAGCTTTGGCATGATGTTAACATAATAAATTCACCTCCCACATTATACTATGTTAAAACTGTGAGAGGGTGAAAAAAAGAAAAACCTACAAGGTCTGGCAAGACCCTGTCGGTTTTTGGTGGAGCATACCGCACATCACCCAAACTCTTGTCCCGTGGTGCAAACTTTAGATTTGCACAAGTTTGGGCGGACTGGGTGCCGAGCCTCTCGGTTGGTACGAGGGTTTATAACTTATCTGGAACGCGAGGTAGAGAATATAAAAAAGAAGAGCCTCAACTACGCGAATTGCGTGTCGAGGCTCTCGACTGGTGGAGATAAGCGGGATCGAACCGCTGACCTCTTGAATGCCATTCAAGCGCTCTCCCAGCTGAGCTATACCCCCGAATGTTTGTATTCTAACATAAACACTTGCGAATTGCAAGTGTTTTTTGCAAAAACAAAGCTCCCTTACGGGAGCTTTAATTCGTTTACAGATAAATGGTGCGTTCATTTTTATGCTTGTAAACATTTAACACCAAGCCAATGCCCATATAAAGGCACAAAAGTGAGGTGCCGCCTGCGCTGAAAAAAGGAAGTGTTATACCGATTACAGGCAATACAGAGGTACACATACCTATATTTATTACAGACTGAGCGAACAGCATAGCAAATACGCCTATGCAAATATATTTGCCGCTGTCCTTAGTACACATTTTTGCAATCATTACACAGCGAAGGCATATAGCCACTAATAAAATTATCACAACAAGACAACCTAAAAATCCGAGCTCTTCACCGATACCTACAAATATAAAGTCGTTATGTCCCTCGGGTACTGTGCCAGATTGGGTCAAGGTGCCTTTTAAATAACCCTGACCTGTCAGTCCACCGCCTGAAAGTGCTCGGCGCCCCAACCACTGTTGATACCCAACCCCTTTAATGTCAGCATCAATGTCAAACAGCAAATTAACCCTTGCACGATGCTCATCGTTCATAACAAAAAAGTAAATCAATGGCGAGCCTACTAAAACGGCAGAGAATGCGCCTAAAAAGTATTTCCACGAAACGCCTGCGGCCCACATCATAAACAGCATTATAATTGCAAAAACAAGTGCTGTTCCGTCATCGCCTTGAAAGTGAATGAGGAGTATAGGTACACAGCCGTGTGCGCAAAGAGGGATTAGGTATTTGAGTTTGTTAATATTAGGCTTAATTTTGCTAAGATGTAGACTAAATGTCATAATAAAGCATATTTTCAAAAGCTCTGATGGTTGGAATGTAGTAAATCCTAAATCGAGCCAAGCTTTATCATCGGTACTTCCCGGTGCGAAGCCTATAAAAAAGGTTAAAAGGACGGGAATGAGTCCTAAAAGTGCAATTAGATACCATCTTCGATAAAATTTTTCGAAATCCCAAGATGAGATTACAAGTGCTGCCATCACGCCTAAAAACATACATAGCGTTTGCACTATCACAGGACGAAAACTTCCTTTGTAGTAGGTGGTAGAAAAAACTGCAAAGCAACCGTAAAGAGTGGAAAAAAAGCATAGAGAAAGCAGTATTTTATCTGTTTCGCGAAAAAAGTCAGCAAATCGTTGAAATAAAAATTTCATACAGTATCTTCCTTAAAAGTTTTGTATCAAAATGATTTATTTATGATAAGTAGAGCCTTGGTTTATCATAAATGCTCTGTAAATCTGTTCTAACAGCATAACTCTGAAAAGCTTGTGCGGAAAGGTCATTTCTGACATAGAAAGTCTAAAATCTGCACGGTTTTTAATATCGGTGCTAAGCCCATAAGAACTGCCTATTATAAAGCACATACCTTGTCCCATAGATGATATATCATTGATTTTATCAGCAAGCTTTTCACTTGATAATTGTTTCCCCTCAACACAAAGGGCGAAAACAGTAGAGTTGTTCGGGATTTTTTTAATTATCAGTTCAGCTTCTTTGTTTAATGCCGATTTAATCTCTGCTTCACTTGGATTTTCCGAAAGTCTTACAGGTTCTATTTCACAAATTTCCAAATCGCAAAAACGGGAAAGCCTTTTTTGGTATTCGCATACTGCATCCTTAAAATATTTTTCTTTCAAGGACCCCAATGCGATAATTTTGCATTTTATCATATAACCATCACCCCGTTACCCTGAGGTTTAGCCACAGTTAAAATGTAGTCTTTGCTATTTTTGGCGCCTATATCTATTAGTACAGATTCACTTGTACTCTGAGCCAATAGAGGAGTGTTGTTGTTCATACTTAAATGTCCTAAAATAAATCTTGTGGTGCCATTTTTGAAGAGTTTAAGCACCTCGTTTGCACAGACCGAGTTAGAAATATGACCTGTATCTGACATTATTCTAACCTTCAAAAATGGGGGATAGGGTCCATTTTTAAGCATTTCAATATCGTGGTTAGACTCCATAAGCACCGCATCGCTCCCGATTAAGGCTTCTGCAATTTCTTCGGTGATAATTCCTGTATCGGTGCAAAGGGAGAACTTTTTACCGTCAGGCAAAAGAACATTAAAGCCACAAGAGCCTTGCGCATCGTGAGAAGTGGGAAAAGATTTGATAGAAGTATCCCCAAAAATGTAATCCTCGGTGTCAGCGATAATAAGTTTAGTGCTTTCGGGAATCAAACCTTTATGTATTAAAACCTCTGCGGTGTCTTGATGCGTAAAAACAGAAGCTTTGGTTTTGTTTAAAACGGCCTTGAGCCCTTTAATGTGGTCGTCGTGGCTGTGTGTCACGGCGATAACCTTTATATCGTCAAAATCGGACCCGACATTCTCTAAAGCGGATTTTATTCCTTTGGCAGAGGCGCCGACATCAATTAAGATGCCGCCGTCCTTAGTGCCGATATATGTACTGTTTCCTGTTGAGCCACTAAAAATCGGGCAAATTCTTGACATAAATACTCCCTCGTAAAATAAGGGCTGCCCATCGGGACAGCCCTTTAATTTTAAGCCTGTTTGGGCATTGTGGATTTGTTTTCGAAAATGGGGATACGCTTAATATCTGCCCCGAGCAAAGAAAATTTTTCCACTACATTTTCATAACCACGATCTATATAAACAATGTCTTCAATCTCGGTTTCACCTTTTGCTATAAGACCTGCAATAATCATTGCGGCACCGGCTCTCAAATCCACTGCTCTGACGGGTGCGCCTTTTAAGGCATCCACGCCGGTTACTATCGCAGATTTGCCGTCCACCTGAACGTCAGCTCCCATAAGGGTCAATTGCTCTACATATCTAAAACGGTTATCCCACACACCTTCGGTTACAATACTTGTTCCGCCCGCAATTGCAAGAAGTGTTACGATTTGCGGTTGCATATCGGTGGGAAAACCGGGGTGGGGCATAGTTTTAACATTACATTTTCGGGGTTTTGTTTCCATTTTAATGTGTAATGCTTCATCAAATTCTTCGATTTCTGCGCCGATTTCTCTGAGTTTTGCGGAAATAGATTCTAAATGCTTTGGAATTACATTATCAATAAGCACATCTCCACCTGTTGCAACAACTGCGGTCATATATGTGCCGGCTTCGATTTGGTCGGGAATTATACTGTATGTTGTGCCATACAGCTTGTCCACACCGCGAATTTTTATAACACTGGTACCGGCGCCCATGATGTTAGCGCCCATAGAGTTCAAGAAGTTTGCAAGGTCAACAATGTGAGGCTCTCTCGCTGCGTTTTCGATAACGGTCAGCCCGTGAGCCTTTACTGCGGCTAACATAATGTTAATCGTAGCTCCTACTGAAACCACATCAAGATATATTGATGCACCTTTAAGTGCGAACGCTTTACCATCAACCATTCCGCTTTCAAATGACATTTTAGCGCCTAACGCTTCAAAGCCTTTGATATGTTGGTCGATAGGACGTACTCCGAAATCACAACCACCAGGAGGAGCGACACGGGCTTTATTCATTCTGCCAAGTAGTGCACCTAAAAAATAACTTGAAGCGCGCATACCCTCAGCCATTTGTTTAGTAACAATATGACTGTTTACATTTTTTGCATTGATTTCAACGGTATCTTTGCTTATATATCGAACATCAGCACCAAGTTCCTTAATGACATGCAAAATAGCAGTCACATCGGAAATGGCAGGCAGATTTTCTATAACACAGGTATCTTCTGCAAGAAGAACGGCAGGAAGGATAGCGACAGCCGCATTTTTAGCGCCGCTGATATGAACCTTGCCGTGGAGGCTTTTGCCACCTTTTATAACGAACTTTTCCAAATAAGGCACTCCTGTCAAAATGGTTTTTATATGAAAAGAGTTAATCTATATGAATACACAATTACAGATATAGTATATACCAAAATTTGAAATTTGTCAATTTTTTATTAACTTTATTAAGGGGTAAAAATAAAAAAGGCAACCCACTTTTGTGGGTTGCCAAGATTACTTAAAAATTAGTTTGCTTTGATGGTTTTCTTTAAAGAAACAGCACCGAAAACTACAGCTAATGCAGCAATCATTAAGAAATTAACTGCGTTGCTTCCTGTAGTAGGAGAGGTGGTCTCGGTCTTGTTAATCTCATCAGCGACCTTATCGTAGGTAGCCTTTTCAACAACAGCGTACTCAGAGAAGTGA
>JAZONB010000088.1:0-6398 GCA_045654305.1 Acutalibacteraceae bacterium
TTACGATAATTTAAGCACAGGTAACAATGTGGTTAGCAATTTGCTGACTTTAAGTATTACCAATGTTACAAACGAATCTCAGGCAGCGAGTACGTCTGTTAACGTGCGGGGTACGCTGAATTTAAGGCGTCAGCAAGGAAAGTTTATCGGTTCTTTTCCGACCTACGGTTACCTAAAAGACCCGGATGATAAACATCATCTTGTTATTGACGAGGAAACAGCACCGATAGTGCGAATGATTTTTGAACGCTTTATTGGTGGAGAGAGTATCATTGGCATCACAAAAGACCTAAATGAAATGGGTATACCTAATCCGTCAATGTATAAAAAGCAAAAGGGACTAAACTACAAACATCCGTCAGGGAGAAGCAACGACGGTTTGTGGCCCGATAGTTCGGTGCGCCGAATTTTGCAAAACCGAATGTATGTCGGTGATATGGTGCAAGGCAAAAATACTACCTACAGTTATAAAATTAAGCAGTGCCGTGCAATACCTAAGGACGAGTGGATTATTGTTGAGGGAACCCATGAGCCTATTATCAGTCATGAAACTTTTGACAACGCACAGGCGCTCTTTAACAAGAGTATTCGTAAGAGTCCTAAAAAGAAAAACGTTGATTTGTTTTCAGGGCTTGTGCGGTGTGCAGACTGTAAGCGTGTGATGAACAAAAAGACCAATCAGCACACTTATGGCACTTATCATTATTACCGTTGTGTTACGGCACGAAAGATGAAAAAATCAGCCTGCACAAACCATACCATACGCATTGACAAATTAGAAGAAGCGGTTTTTTTGAGTATTCAAAATATGATTAATACTGCGGTTACGATGAGCGATATGTTAGATTTGATTAATAATAATGCTAAACGAAAAAGTGAATCAACTCATCTTCAAAAGGCACTCAAAACGCAAGTATCTGAACGCGAAAAATTGGTAACGATGCTTACTGACCTTTATCCTGATTGGAAAAGTGGCGTTATTACAATGGATGAATATCAAATGTTAAAGGAACGTCTTAATGAGAGACTTAGAGTTATTGACGAAAAAATTGCCGGACTTACCAAATCGGCAGAGCAATTCAAAAACGGTATCAACGAAGATAACGACTTTGTAGCGCATTTTAAGAAATACGGCAATATTGAGGCTTTAACAAGACCGATAGTAACTGAACTAATAGAAGAGATTTTCGTACACGAGGGCGGAGATATCGAGATTGTATTCAAGTTTTATGATGCTTATATGCAAGTTGTTGAGTATATTGAACTCAACAAGCAACTTATCGAACCCGATAAGCCGAAACGCAAGAAAAAATCGGCGTAAAGACAAAGCGTGTGCTATTTTATGCACACGCTTTTCTTTAACTAAACTGTGAATGATATAATGAGTAGTAGAAACCGCCTTGACTTATAAGTTCATCATGGTTGCCTTGCTCTATAATTGCGCCGTCTTTTACTACTAAAATAGTGTCCGCACTTTGAATGGTGGAAAGTCGGTGAGCAATGATAAAGCAGGTTTTATTCTCCATAAGAGCAGTCATTGCGTTTTGGATTTGTATCTCGGTGCGCGAATCAACATTTGAGGTTGCTTCGTCAAGAATTAGAATTGGCGCTTTTGAAAGAAATGCACGGGCTATGGTGATAAGCTGTTTTTGACCCTTTGAGATGTTTACACCATCATCTGAAAGCACTGTGTTGTACCCATCGGGCAGACTTTCAATAAAGGTGTCAATCCTTGCATCCTTTGCCGCCGCATAAACTTCTTCAGGAGTTGCGTCCTCTCTGCCGTAGACGATATTATCATATATCGTACCGCAGAAAAGCCACGTGTCCTGAAGCACCATATTAAAGGCAAGGCGCAAATCTGAACGTTTTAACTCGACAGAGGAAATACCGTCTATCAGTATTTCTCCGCTTTCGATATCGTAAAACCGCATAAGTAAATTGATGATGGTAGTTTTGCCCGCACCTGTAGGGCCTACTATAGCCACCGTTTGTCCCTTTTTAGCGTTTACCGATACATTTTTAAGCACCGTTTTGTTTTCGGTATAACCAAACGTTACGTCTCGAAGCGCAACATCGCCTTTAACCTCTTTAAGCTCTTTCGCATCTTTTGTATCTGCCTTTTCAGGTTCTTCATCAAGGATGGCAAACACGCGCTCTGCCGCAGAAAATGCCGACTGAATTTCATGAAGAATATTTGAAAACTCGTTTATAGGTCCTGCAAATTTCCTTGAATACTGTACAAACTGTGCCACACCGCCTAAGGTAATAAAGAAGGTGGAAGCAGCAAGTATGGTGCCGTTTTGCGAGAACATATAAAGAATTCCGCCCATAACCGCTACGAGAGTAAGCGAAATATTATTGATAAGGTTTATGGTGGGGAAAAGCAATGCGGCATTATATTCTGCCTTGTAAAAAGCATCCATTGCTTCATCGTTTATCTTATTAAACCGAGAAGAAACAACCTCCTCAGTTCCGTATGCTGAAATAGTGCGTGAACCGGTTAGCATTTCTTCGGCAAAGCCGTTTAATTCACCGTATTTCTTTGCTCGTCTTGAAAATAGGGGACGAACCTTTTTGGAACGGTAGCGTGTAAAAAGTAGCGAAGCCGGAACGGTTAAAACAAATATGAGTATCATCGGTTTTGATATCTGCCACATAAAGATTAGAGAGCCAATAACAGTATAAAGACTTGTCATTATTTGAATCAAATCGTGCGAAAGGGTACTGTTTATAGTATCAATATCGTAAGATAAGTGACTGATAATATCACCTGTTGCGTGGGTATCAAAAAAATTAACTGGGAGCGTTGTAAGCTTTTCAAAAACCTGCTTTCGCATTTTGTATATGATTCTCTGGCTTAGTTGTATCATTATAACCGAAAGAACATAGGAAAGCAGAGCAGATATTACGTAGCAACCAAGCATAAAGCTGATGTTTTTCCAAACGGTCGGGAAATCAACACCGCTTGAAAGCTCAATAGCATCAATCGCCGCACCCGAATATCTTGGTCCCAAAAGTGATAACTGATTTGCTCCGAGTGTTAAGAGCAGAGCAATTATAAACAACGGCCATTGTTCTAAGACATATTTACTAAGTCTTAAAAACACCTTTTTGGGATTTTTAGCTTTTTTGTTTTTTTCACTCAAGGAAAGCACCACCCATCTGAGAATCGCTTATCTCTTTGTACTCGGCGCAATTCTGTATTAGCTCATCGTGCTTGCCGCATCCGATAACCTTACCGTTTTCAATAACAAGGATAAGATCGCAATTTTTAACCGAGCTTACTCTTTGTGCAATAGTAATAACGGTAGAGTCGGGGATATCCTTTGCAAGTGCCTTGCGCAGGTTTGCATCGGTTTTGTAGTCAAGTGCAGATGAGGAATCGTCAAGAATCAGTATATCTGGGTGTCCTGCTATGGCACGGGAAATCAGCAACCTTTGGCGTTGACCGCCCGAAAGATTGGTACCGCCCGTTGTTACGTTATGGGAATATCCATCCAAAAATGAGGTGATATAGTCGTGTGCTTGTGCGGTTTTTGCCGCCTTGATAATATCCTCACTTGTAATATCACGGCCAAAGCGGATGTTTTCTTCTATGGTATCAGCATAGACAAAATCGTTTTGGAATACAACACCAAACATGGCGGTAAGTTCGTCTTTTGAATAGGAGCGTATGTCTTTACCGGCAATACGAATTATGCCGGAACTTGCATCATAAAAGCGCATGAGCAGTCGTAAAAGGGTGGATTTTCCGCTTCCTGTGGCACCAATGATACCAAGGGATTCGCCTCGTTTTAAAGCGAAGGATACGTTTTTAATGTTGTCTTTTTTACCAAGATACGAAAAACTTACGTTTTCAAAGGAAATATGATATACCTCATCGCCCTTGCCATCATCCGCGGTAAAGGTAAGCTCGTTTTCTTCTTCCATAACACTTGAAATTCGCTTGGCTGAGGCGGCGCATTTGGTGTACATAACAAACATACGTGATAGTGACATCATCGCCATAGATATAAGCGTGAAATACTGCATAAAGGCGATAACGGTGGTTGCAGATGAGGTTTTATTGGCAACAAAATAGGCGCTGAATGCTACAACCGCAACAATGCCAACGTTCATAAGCAAGGTCATAATCGGGTTGACAACACCCATAATAATTCCTGCTTTTGCCTCGTTTTTGCGAAGTACCATATTTGCCTTGTCGTATCGGGCGTTTTCGTAATCAACCTTTGACAACGCCTTTATAACGCGGATACCCTGTGCATCCTCTCGAACAACTCTGACCATACCGTCAACCGATTGCTGAACGGTAGAGTAAAGCGGTACACCCTTTTTTGAGATGCTGTAAACCACAATGAAAATAAGCGGCAGTGTTGCAATCATAACAAGGGCTAACTTTCTATCCATAACAAGTGTTATGATAGAGCCACCAAGCAAAAGAATAGGAGCACGTATTCCCATTCTTTGCATCATACCGATAAAGTTTTGAACGTTATATGTATCAGATGTTATTCTCGATTCAAGGGAGGGAATAGTGAAATTGTCGGTGCTTCTAGCCGAAAGATGTAGCGTTTTTGAAAAGAGTTCTTTTCTCATACGGGTTGAGAATATCATTGTTGTTTTAGCTGCCATTCGGTTGGCGATTATGTTATCAAGTGAAGCGATTATAGCACAGATTGCCATAAGAATACCAAAGAACAAAATACTCCTGATTTCGCCCGTTTCGATTACATTTTCTAAGATATAACTGAGCAAAAAGGGGATAATAAGTTCGGCGACAGTACCGATAATTTTTATTGTAGTACCGACTGCTATGCGTGAACGCAGTGGCTTTAGAAATTCAAAAACCCATTTCATTTGTTTTCCTCTTGGCTTTCTATAATCTCTCGTGCCTTTGTTTCCATACGGTGTAAAACTGCATCAAAAATTTTAAGCTCGTTTTGCGGTATTCCTTCAGATAATAATGACATCCACTCCATTGATGCCGTCTTAATTTCGGGGAGAATAGCAAGCATTTTTTCGGTTGGATGCACCGAAAACTGCCGTTTATCGCTAGGTAATGCCCCTCTTAAAATATATCCATTTTCCTCAAGGAAATTAAGATTTCTTGCAACGGTACTTTTGTTAACGCAAAGGTCTTGCGCGATTTCTTCTTGCGAGCGCCCAGGCTCACGACAAATGCAAAGTAAGTAAGAATAATGTCCGCTTTGCAGGTCTTTTGCGGAAATTTTGCTGCACCTGTAAATCGCTTGGGAACGGCTGATGTTGTTCAGCATCTTCATAAATTTTGGCATACTATATACCTCAACATATATTAGTTGCGCAAGAAACCGTTGCGCACGCAACTATTATAACAAAATATCCTAATAAAGTCAATCGGTACATGCGGAATTAAAGGGTTTAAGTAATTCCGGCACAAATATGAAACCATGAGTTCATCACCTCAATAGTGACTCTGAAATTAAAATCTATAATATTGAAAATTATTTTTAAGTGTGTTATAATATAAACATCGAAACTCATAAAGGAATTGGTATATATGAAAACATATATAATCATTGCAGGTGTTAATGGCTGCGGTAAAAGCAGTTTGACAGGTGTTTTAAGGACTGAAATTGATAATTTGGGTAAAATTATTGATGTTGATAAAATTACTGTTGATTGTGGTGGCAATGTTATTGAAGGCGGTAAAAAAGCCATTGCAATTATTGATGATTGCTTAGAAAAAGAAATTTGTTTTACGCAAGAAACAACACTTTCCGGAAAAAAGACTTTAAATACAATTAAACGGGCAATTGAAAAGGGTTATTATATTCGTCTTTACTATGTTGGACTGGATACAATGGAAGAAAGTTTAATTCGCATTGACAACAGAGTGAAAAAAGGCGGTCATAATATTGATACCGAAGCAGTAACAAAACGCTTTGCTAAGCGTTTTGAAGATTTGCTCACCGTATTACCGTATTGTAATGAGGCAACTTTTTATGACAATGACAACGGCTTTGTAACCGTCGCTAAATATAAAAATGGTGAACTACAACCAATAGGTAGCAAAAGTCCTAAATGGCTAAAAGAGCTAATTGAAAAGATGAACTAAGTTAAAGCGTATGTCAAAATGGCATACGCTTTTTTGTGTAAAACTAACAGTAAAATTTCCGTATGGTGTATCTTTAACATTTACCCACCCATAGCCGCACTCACACCACAAGTGCTCTAAACCCGCATAAATAAAGGAAAATTTTAACAGACAAAAATTTATGGTGTTCTCTTGACATTTACCCCTGCGGCTGCTGATACCATAATGCATTATTTTAAAGACACTAATACTACAGCTGAGGATTATGATTTAATTTTCACAGGTGATTTAGGTTATGTTGGCACACACTGTCTATATG
>JAZONB010000089.1:0-20076 GCA_045654305.1 Acutalibacteraceae bacterium
ATGGGCAAGCACAAGCTTTGTCCCGAAATCAGCCCTAAAAAAACTATCGAGGGAGCAATCGGTGGTATAGTTTCGAGCGTAATTGTTACAGTTGTTTTGGCGCTTTGCTTTAGTAAAAATCTTTTAGCGCCAATGCTTTTAACAATACCGCTTTGCGCTTTAGGAATGATAGGCGACCTTTTCGCTTCTGCAATTAAAAGAAGTGTTGACCTTAAGGATTACGGCAATTTAATCCCGGGTCACGGTGGTATACTTGATAGGCTCGACAGTATTTTAATGATTTCACCCGTTATGGGACTTTTAATTGCTTTAGGTGCACTTTAATGAAAGAATTAGTGATTTTAGGCTCGACCGGTTCAATAGGAACTCAGAGCTTGGAGGTTGCAAGACAACAAGGTTACAAAGTTAAAGGTCTTGTTGCCGGCGGTAACATTGACCTCTTGGAAAAACAAGCTCGCGAATGGAAACCCTTGTCGGTTGCAGTTTTTAACGAAGAAAAAGCCAAGGATTTAAAAATAAAGCTTGCCGACACCGATATTAAGGTTTTATCGGGTGAAAAAGGTGTCTGCGAGGTAGCCGTCGGTAGGGGAGATACTGCAATCAATGCTATTGTAGGAATTGCAGGTTTAAAACCTACTTTATCGGCTATTGAGAGTGGAAAAACGATAGCTCTTGCCAATAAGGAAACGCTGGTAACTGGCGGAGAGATTGTAAACAGAAAAGCCAAGGAAAAGGGTGTTTTGATTTTACCTGTGGATAGCGAACATTCTGCTATTTTTCAGTCATTGCAAGGAGCGCCTAAGGGCAGTCTTAAAAAGATTTTGCTCACAGCTTCGGGCGGACCTTTCTTTGGAAAGCAAAAAAAGGATTTAGAGAATGTAACCGTTAAGGAAGCGCTGAATCATCCGAATTGGTCAATGGGCGCTAAAATCACCATTGATTCGGCTACCCTTATGAACAAAGGTCTCGAAGTAATCGAGGCGGTGCATTTATTTGGCATCAGCGCGGATAATATCGAGGTTTTGGTTCACAGACAGAGCATCATTCATTCGGGAGTGGAGCTTTCTGACGGAGCAGTTATAGCGCAACTTGGAACTCCCGATATGCGGCTTCCTATTCAGTATGCATTAACATATCCCGAAAGAAGCGGTTATGCGTTTGAAAAGCTTGATTTATTTAAAGTCGGAACATTAACATTTGAAAAACCCGATACCGACACATTCAGGTGCTTGCCTTTGTGCGTTAAGGCGATTAAAGAGGGCGGTATAGCACCTACTGTTGTGAACGGTGCAAATGAAGAGGCAGTAAGGCTTTTCTTGGACGGTAAAATTAAGTTTTTGCAAATTGCCGATTTGGTGGAAAAAGCGCTCGATTCGGTAGATAATAAAAAAGAATTTACTTTAGACGATATTTTTGAGGCAGATGCATTAGCCCGTCAAATTGTTAGAAAAGGTGATTAGTATTTTAACTTTTTTAAATAATGTTTGGCCGTACCTTGTGGCAATTTTGCTTTTTTTGGTGCTTATTTTAATTCACGAATTCGGTCATTTTATTTCTGCAAAGCTTTTAGGCGTCAGAGTCAATGAATTTGCTGTCGGCTTTGGACCTAAACTTTTTTCAAAACAAGGCAAGGAAACAAAATATTCCTTTAACTTAATACCTATGGGCGGTTACTGTGCCATGGAGGGTGAAGACGAGGAAAGCGGTGACGAGAGGGCATTTTGCAATAAAGCTCCTTGGAAACGTTTTATAATAGTTATAATGGGAGCGGTTTTTAACCTTTTGCTCGGACTTATAATTGTTGCTATAATTTTAGCTCCATCTAAGATGTTCACCACGACTACTATTGCCGAATTTGAGCAAAATGCTCTGAGCCAAAAAACGGGACTTAAAGCAGATGACACTATTGTTGAGGTGGATGGCAGAAAGATTTACACTACCTATGATTTAAGCTATTCTTTTACCAATGTCGATGACGGTAAGGTTGATATTAAGGTTAAAAGAAACGGTGAGAGGAAACTCCTTAAAAATGTAGAATTTAAAACAGTAGAGGAAAACGGTTTTACCTACTTGACTGTTGATTTCAAGGTCTACGGCGAAAAGAAAACGGTAGGCACTTTTATAAAGAATACCGTAAAAACGGCAATTTCTTACTGTGCTGTGGTTTGGAGAAGCTTTTTTGATTTAATCACAGGCAAGTATGGTATAAGTGCGGTCTCTGGTCCTGTTGGTGTTACTGTGACAGTAGCTGATGTTGCAAGACGAAATCTTAGCGACATTTTGCCTATAATGGCACTCATCACTATTAATTTGGGAATTTTCAATTTGTTTCCCATTCCTGCCTTGGACGGCGGAAGACTTATGTTTATCCTCTTTGAAATGATTTTTAGAAAACCCGTTCCTCAAAAATATGAGTCGGTAGTTCATACAGTTGGTTTTATTGTTTTGATAGGTTTTATGATACTTGTTGCGGCAAAGGATATTTTAAGCTTGATTTTTTAGGTGATAGGAATGTTTACAAACAAAGAAACTAGAAGGGTTAAAGCAGGGAATTTGTATATTGGCGGAGGTAGTGATATTTCCGTTCAGTCAATGCTGTCTGTACCTGTTCATGATATTGAGGGAAATATCGCTCAGGCTCGCCGTTTAGAGAGTGCAGGCTGTGACATTGTTCGTGTCACCGTTCCCGATAAGGAAGCTCTTAAAACTGTTGAGGAGTTAAAGAAAAATATTTCAATTCCATTAGTTGCAGACATTCATTTTGATTACCGTTTGGCACTTGACAGCGTAGCCGCAGGTGTTGATAAGGTTAGAATTAACCCAGGTAACATTGGTGATGATGAAAAGGTAAGACTTGTTGCAAATGCTTGCAGAAATGCAGGTGTTCCGATTAGAATCGGTGTAAACTCAGGCTCTTTGGAAAAGAGTATTTTAGCAAAGCACGGTGGTGTAACCCCTGAGGCTTTGGTTGAAAGCGGACTTTATCATATATCATTGTTAGAAAAATTTGATTTTAATGATATTGTGCTCTCCCTCAAATCATCTGACACCAATATTATGTACAAGGCTTATGAGTTAGCGGCTCAGAGGTGCAACTATCCGCTTCATTTAGGTGTTACAGAGGCGGGAACTGAAAATATGGGGGTTATCAAATCTGCCGCAGGAATTGGTGGATTACTGCTTAGAGGAATAGGTGACACCATTCGAATTTCCTTGACAGATGACCCTGTAAAAGAGGTTGAGGCAGGTATCAAACTGCTTAAAGCCATCGACTTAAGAAAAGGCGGAATTTCCTTTGTTTCGTGTCCTACTTGCGGAAGAACAAAGATAGATTTAATCGGCATTGCAAAAGAGGCTGAAAAGCGCCTTGCTGATGTTAAAAAGGATATTACCGTTGCTATAATGGGTTGCGTTGTGAACGGACCCGGTGAAGCGTCTGCGGCTGATATAGGAATTGCCGGCGGTGACGGTTGCGGCGTGATTTTTAAAAAAGGCAAGATTATTAAAAAATTAAAAGAAGAAGAACTTTTAAACGCTTTGTGTGAAGAAATAGAAAAGATGTAATGGAGTTGTAAAAAGAATGTCAAAACCGCTTTACAGTGAGATTTTTGGTAGTTTCCCCCAAGAATCCGCTGCAGAACTGATAAATAATTGCATTGTTGAAAAATGTAGTTTAGATATTCAAACAAGAAGTATTGATGTTACACTCGGAAGCCATCAATATGTTTTATTGGCTATTCAGCAAAATGTTAATAAATGCATTAAAAATGCCTTACAGCTAACAAACTGTAGGGTTGGCTTTGTTTTCAGCGAAGATGCTTTTTGCGTTACGGCTTGTCAGGATGTTGCTGAGGAAATAAAGTATAAAAATGCTTTAATAAATGGGTATTTAAACGGCGCCGAGTACGAATCAAGCGAAGATAATGTTAAAATAATTCTAAAGCACGGCGGGTACAAAAAGATTCTTGATTGCGGTTTCGAGAAACTTTTTACTGCTCGTGTCAAGGAATTGTTTTCTAAGAATATACATATAGAGTTTGACGGTCAGCTTGAGGACGAGGAGCTTGTTTTACCGCCGCCTGAGGCACCAAAACCAATAGTCAATTCCGCACCCAAAAAGGAAAAGGCTCAATCTGAAACTAAAATTTCATTTGAGAAAAGAGAGGAAAAACCTCAAAACGGAATAGTTTATCTTGATAATCCAAAGCTTTTCTATGGCAGAAGAATTGACAGTAATACAAAGCCGATGATACAGGTTACCGGTGATGATACCGAAATTTGTTGTTGGGGTGAGGTTTTCGGACTTGAAACCAGGGAAATCAAGGGTAAAAAAGGTCCGATTAACATTGTAAGTTTCTCTTTTAGTGACTATACGAATTCGCTTGTGGTTGATATGTTTATTGACCCAAAGCGTATGGGTGATATAGCCCCCATAAAAAACGGTGTCTTTATACTTGTTAACGGCTCGTATGAGTATAACGATTATAAAAAGGATTTCAGGGTTAAGCCTCAATCTATGGCGTTGCTTCAAAAATATACCGAAACTGATGATTATGACGGCGATAAGAGGGTTGAGCTTCACTGCCATACTAATATGTCATCTAAGGACGCTGTAAGCTCGGCAGAGGATATTGTAAATCAAGCTTTTGCTTGGGGGCATAAGGCTATCGCTATTACCGACCACGGTGTTGTACAAGCATATCCTGCCGCCGCGGGAGCTGTTAAGGGTATTCGTAAAAAAGGTGGCGATTTCAAGGTTATTTACGGTGTCGAGGCATATTTCGTTGATGACATCAATGAGGATATTTCAAAACTCACTCCAAAACAGATTAAAAGATACCACCAAATAATACTCGTTAAGAATTTGGTGGGACTTAAAAATCTCTATAAGCTTATATCCGAAGCGCATTTGAGTGATTTTAAGGGACGTCCTTTAACGCTTCGTTCCAAGCTCGAAAAACTGCGTGAAGGTTTGATTATTGGCTCGGCTTGTGAGGCGGGTGACCTTTATCAAGCGATAATTGATGAAAAACCTCACGATGAGCTTTTGAAAATTGCATCATTCTACGATTATTTGGAAATTCAGCCGCTTGGTAATAACCAGTTTATGGTAAGGGAGTCTTCTGCGCCCGATAAAACCGATAAAAAGACGGGTGAAATAATACCGAATAAATTCCGTAAGGTGAAATCCTTAGATGTTATCAAGGAATTTAACCGCAAGGTTGTAGAAATAGCTGACGAACTCGGCAAACCCGTTGTTGCTACGGGTGACGTGCATTTCCTTAAAAAACAGGATGAAATTATTCGTAAAATTCTTATGGCGGGTACTGGCTATGAGGCGGACGAATTTGATTTCCAAGCACCGCTGTATCTTAAAACCACTAAGGAAATGTTGGAAGATTTTTCGTATTTTGGAGAGCGAGCAAAGGAATTTGTTATTGACAATCCTAATAAAATTGCCGATATGGTGGATGGGGATGTAATCCCCGTGCCTGACGGCAACTATCCTCCCGTAATTGAAGGCTCGGACGAGCTTTTGAGAACTATTTGTTGGGATAATGCTCACAAGCGTTACGGCGAAAATGTGCCCGAAATTGTTGAAAAACGTTTGGAAAAGGAACTTAATTCCATTATCAATAACGGATTTTCAATAATGTACATTTCTGCTCAAAAGCTTGTTGCATACAGTGAAGAAAACGGATATTTGGTCGGCTCTCGAGGTTCGGTAGGCTCGTCTTTCGTTGCTACAATGGCGGGAATTTCCGAGGTTAACCCGTTGGCACCGCATTATGTATGTCCGAAATGCTGTTATAGTCAGTTCTTTACAGACGGTTCGGTAGGCTCAGGCTTTGACCTGCCCGAAAAGAAATGTCCCGTTTGTGGTGAAATGCTTGACCGTGACGGTCACGATATACCTTTCGAAACATTCTTAGGCTTTAAGGGTGACAAGGTGCCTGATATCGACCTTAATTTCTCTAACGAATTCCAGACTCAGGTGCAGAAATACACCGAGAGCCTTTTCGGTAGCGAAAACGTTTTCAAGGCGGGTACAATTTCTACCATCGCTAAGCAAACCTCTTTCGGTTTTTCTAAGGCTTATGCCGAGAAAAAGGGTATAGTGCTTAGTAATGCCGAGCTTAACAGACTGTCGGCTATGGTTGAAAATGCGAAAATCAAAACCACTACTGGTCAGCACCCTGCGGGTATGATAGTAGTGCCAAGGGACAAGGAAATTTATGATTTCTGTCCTGTTCAGCACCCTGCGGACGATGTAAATTCCGATGTTGTAACCACACACTTCGATTTCCATTCAATACACGATACTATTCTAAAGCTCGATGAACTTGGTCACGTTATTCCTACTACATATAAGTATTTGGAGGAGTATTCGGGTATTCCCGTAAACAAGGTTTCAATGAGCGATCCCAAGGTTTATAGCTTGTTCACATCTACCGAGGCGTTGGGTGTTACTCCTGAGGAAATTGATTCTACAACAGGTACTTATTGTATACCTGAGTTCGGTACGGCTTTTGTTAGAGGAATGCTTGCCGACTGTAAACCCAAAAACTTCTCTGACCTTTTGCAGATTTCTGGTCTTTCACACGGTACCGACGTTTACCTTGGCAACGCTAAGGATTTGATTGATAACGGAACTTGTACTATTTCTGAGGTTATAGGTACTCGTGATAACATAATGGTATATCTTATACATCAAGGTATGGACGAGGGAAGAGCCTTTAAAATTACCGAAACGGTACGTAAAGGACTTGTTGCTAAGGGTAAGGTTTCCAAGGAAGACTGGGAGGCTATGGAGGACGATATGCGTAAGGTCGGTGTGCCCGAATGGTATATCGGCAGTTGCTATAAAATCAAGTATATGTTCCCAAAAGCCCACGCGGCAGCCTATGTTACCGCCGCTATCCGAGTTGCTTGGTATAAGGTTTATAAACCGCTTGAGTTTTACTGTGCTTATTTCACCGCTCGCCCTGAGGACGTTGATGTTCCTACCATTATGGGCGGAAGACAGGCAGTTCAAAGGTACATAAATGATATCAAGTTAAAGGGTAAAGAGGCTAGCAATAAGGAGCTTGCGGTCTATGAAAATATGCTGATTTTCAATGAGATTATGGCTCGTGGTATTGAAATTCTGCCTATAGATATAAACAAATCCCATGCTATGAAATACGTTCCCGAAGATGGTAAAATGCGTCTGCCGTTCGGTGCTTTGGACGGTGTTGGCGAAAAGGCGGCATATTCGATTTATGAGGCGGCTCAAAAGGGCAATTATGTTTCCAAAGAGGATTTGCAAATAGAGGCAGGAGTTTCAAAAACCATTATTCAGAACCTTGCAGATATCGGTGCTTTGAATGACCTGCCCGACACTAATCAAATGTCTATGTTTTAGTTGACAAAACATTGGTTTCGGTGTAAAATACAAAGGCTGACAGAAGTTTCTGTCAGCCTTAAATATTATGCCCGTATAGTTCAACGGATAGAATAAGGTCCTCCTAAGTGTGAGGAGTATCTAACTCCAAGGATTGCATAAAGGCACTCATATTGTGAATAAAACTTAATATTAGCCCCCTTAGTTAAATGGATATAACAGACCCCTCCTAAGGGTCAATTGCGCGTTCGATTCGCACAGGGGGTGCCAAAAACCCACCGCAAGGAATGATTCCTTGCGGTGTTCTTTTGTCACCATATTTATTCAAACACACTGCATATTTTGCTAACAAAATTATGAGCAAAATCAATGAAAAAGTAGTCTCTGGCTTACACTTGCTAACAGAATTAAGTTTTATCGGTAGCTTTTGATAATAATTCTGATACTAATTCGGGATGTTCTTTTACAAGTTTTTTAAGCATTTCAAGCGTTTCATCAGTTTCAATTTTCTTGTTTTCAGCTCCTACTTTAGCAAAGAAGCCGCTATCCATTTCTTGTGCTATCAGCTTTCTGTCTGCATCAAATCCGTGGGCATACGTATCAGTTACCATACGAGCCTCAGCGTGTCCTGTATCGCCTTGCACGGCTTTTATATTGCCTCTGCTTAGTTTTAACTTTAACGAAGTGCTACTGTGCCGCAGACTGTGAAAAACCACAGGTCGCAAATTATGCTTTTCAATCATATTGTAGAATACTTTATCAATGGTACGCATTTCATAAGGTCTGCCGTTGATATGCGCTACAACCAAATCATAGTCATAATACTCGTTACCGAGCAAAGCCTTGTTTTCTTCTTGCTGAGCCTTAACCTTTTTCAGTTCCTCAATAACCGCTTGGGGTAAATATACAATACGGTTACTGCTCTCGGTTTTAGGGGATTTCAGCACAAGGCTTGTTGTTGCTTTCTTGGGCATTATCTGAGGAAATTTTAAAATAATAGTGCTTCTGTTTACCCTCTCTAATGCTTCAATACTATCATTTGAACAACGAGAAATCTCTTTATCAATTTTAACATAAGCCTCACCATTTAAAACGGCTTCATCTTCTATATGAACATTAGACCACTGTAAACCAAGAATTTCACCTATGCGCAAACTGCAACCAATTGCAAGATATAGGCAGATTTTAAGCGCAGGGTCATCACAAACATTTAATGCTTCAACCGCTTCTGCATCTGACCAAACCGCTCGCTCTTTGGGATTGTGTTTAGGTAGCGTTACCCCGATTGTAGGATTTACCTTTGTGTATTCCCATATAACCGCCTTACCAAATGCACTTTTAAGTACCTTATGTATGCGAGAAATTGTACTTGCTGTTATCTTGCCGACATTACGGTGGCTTTGAGCCACTACGGCTGGCTTATCAAGCAGCATAGTGTAATAAGCATCCATATCCCTTGCAGTAATGGATTTTACATACCGCTCTCCGATATAGGGATTGATGTAGTTCCTTATAAGACTTAGATTAGTGGTGTAATATGAATTTCCCCATTTTTTAAGTCCGTAAACCTCTACAAATTCCTCTAAAAAATCTTTGAGCGTTATATTGTTATCTTGCTTGATTACACCCTTAGCCGCTCGGATAGGTGGCTTAAAAGTCCCCTCCCTTTTAGCAAGCCTAATTTGCGCCTCACGAATTATAGCTTCTTCTTCAGACTTGTATGTTTCGGTTCGTGGGGTACTTTCTCCTGAACAACGATATATTACCTGATAAGAATTACCCCTTTTCCTAATTGCCATTTTGTTTACCTCCTTGAAAAATAATCGCCCGCTACATAGGTAACGGGCAGTTTATGATATTTTAAGAACTTTCGCCCTTGATAAAAGCGATAAAAGCATCTCTTGGGACACGATACTGTTTCCCAACTTTAATAGCCTTTATTTGCCCCGTGTTAATAAGAGAATATGCCGCATTTCTCCCTATTCGTAAAGTATCTGCAACATCAATTACATTAATCACGAAAGGCATACTTTCAAACGTCCTATAAACCATAGCTATTCTCCTCTTTAAATGAAATACCTGTTAGGCAACTTAACGGATTGCCAAATCCCGCTTTTCTTTTTCTATCCTTTTTAGCACCGAAAATATCATTAGCAAATTGTTTGAAACAATGCGAAAAATCATTTTTAGAAATACCATTAAAGATTTCACAAAACAGATTAAAAGCATCTTCTACAAAAACAATTCCATTTTCATTAGTAATAAATTTATTTTTAGTAAACTCATAAATTTGTAACGTATAATCCAAATCATTTGTTTCAGATGCAGAAACAATTTCATTGGGTTGATAATCACCTGCAAATTTATAACCATTATCAACTAATCTAAAATATGCGCTGATAGCCTTTGTGACAATTGCATCTTTTTCCTGTAATAGCAACTCTTCTAAATTTACAATTCTTTCTTCACGTGGTATTGCAAATCTAAACGGGATTGTTATAACACGGTTGAAAAATGGTTCATCTTTAGTTTTTGTAAGTAATGCGTGATTTGTCGCAATAATAAATTTTGCAGATGTAATTAAATCGCTGTTACCCTCATTCTTCTTGTGAACTTTTAAACGGTCATTTCCTGTGATTAATTTCAATCGGCTGACAGATGAATTGTCTAATGGTGACGGTGGTATGTCAGGCATATAGCACAGAGCTTTGCCAATAAGTTCAGCGGTTGTGAACTTTTCGCCAAAAAACTCCGCTTCAAGTTGCACAACTGAATCGTCATTAAATAGTTTTTGCAGAAAATTAGCAAAAACACTTTTGCCCGAGTCTCCAACGCCTTGCAAAAGGAATAGACATTTTGCATTTGAATCAGGTGTTAGAGCATAACCTATAAACTGTAAAATTCTCTCAGCAAGAATTAAATCTCCGCCTGTGATTGAATTTATAAAATTATCAAATATAGGTGTTTCTAAATTTGAAAATGGCGAATAATTCGCATTAATATAATAGAGCGTTAAAAATGAAGACGAGTGTTTTAAAAACAATCGTGTAGTAGTATCCAAAACACCATTTTTAAAGGATACATAATTTTTTGGTATATCCTGTTGTTGTACGCAAATCTGCGGTTCTCGCATTAAGAAATTGACTACCCCATCCAAAAAACTACTACTTTTATCTTCTAAATGCTCTCTACAATATTTCATAATTAATCGGGCAATTTCAATATGGCTTTTAGCTAAGTAGGAAAACTCCTCATAAGCATAGAAAATGTTTTTGATAGTAACTACCTTGCATCGTTTGCGAAAGTATCCCATTAACCCATAGGCACTATAAGAATCGTTCCGTTCTGTCCTTCTTTCTTTAGATGAAATATCATCTTGTCTTATTTTGGTTTTTTCTACAATAGTGGCATTATTTAATTGAGACGGTAGAAATTCATTATTGTCGGTTTTAAAAATAATATCCTTTTTGTTTAGAAAATCCAAAGGAAATACTTTTCTGTCAATGTCTTTTTCTACCTCTGCCCAATTTATATAATATTCCGCTCCCAAAGGACTAATTTCGGGCAAGGGTAAATTAAAGTCTAATTTCTCGTTGTAGAATACCATAGGTTCTTTTAACGCTTTCCCATCCTTATCCAAAAATAAAAAAGGTTCCAAAAGTTCTTTTGCATCCAAATTTGGATTTGCATTTTTTGAGTTTTTGCTCATAAATATACCTCACAAAATATATTGAAAAGATGCCGTTTCATTTTTTCACCTCCTCTTTGTTATATTGGGGAAATAAAACATCCCGAAAAGATATTTAACATCTTTTCGGGATAAAGTATAATATTTTTCTCGTCTATTGTAAGTGTGGAAATGCTGATAATTTTTACTTGGAATAAATATGATACATACTATTTTTAAAATCATTAATTATATCATCTATATATTTTTTATCATAATCAAGGCGAGTGTACTGTAAAATTGCACTTAAAATCAAATCGTTCAACTCTTCCATATCTTCTAAATTTCTATGTGAATAAACAAATGCTTTTATTTTACAGATAACATTTTCTATTTTTCGTTTATATATTAGATGCTCTCGCATACCAAAATTAATTATGAGCCTGTTTTGTATTTTTGAATTCCAAGCATCAGCTATAATCGCATCTGCATTTTCTAAATCTAATAACGAACTTATAAATGATTTTTTATTACTATTATGATTATGATGTTTTTGTGTTAATTTATCCTTATTCTTTTTTACATAAATTATTTCTTGAACAACAGTTACTAATAATGACTTATCGATTTTTTGCGATAAATCACAATTATGATATTTTTCTATCAAGCGAATAACAGGTTTTACGTGGTTTAAGGCATAAATATAAGTGCTTATTTCAGAAGTATCGTAACCTTTATCATATGATATTAATTTCAAAAACGATTCAGCTTGTTCGTCACATTTTCGATTTTCTAAACATTTAATGGATTCATCTATAATAGTGTAATCTATTAAACGAGATTCGCAACACATAAAACTTTCTATAAATCTTTCATTAGGCTTTTCATCACAAATCAATTCATTATTAATTTGAAATCTGCCCATATCACAACAAAGATAATAGTGAGTACATAATATATTATAAAAAGTTGTAAATATATCCTCTTTATAAGGTAAATCACTTGCTTTGAAAATGGTTGTTTGTGGCAACAAATACTCGTTTAAAAAATTGTAAATATTTTTTATATTCTCTAAGGCTTTTTCTTTGTTATTGAGTGCATAGTCTGTAATTACATTAAAAAACATATCCATATGAAACTGTTCCCAATTGTGATTAATCGTAGATATGCGTTTTTTTCTTGGAACTGAATTTGAAATTTTATTGCCGATTATTTCGAGCAAGTCATAGTATATTTTACCATATACTGTTCCATTTGAAGCAATTGTTGTGATATTATCGAAACACGGTTTGCTTAAAATATCAATTATATGTACTGGAGTATGATTCTTGGATAATTCTTCTTTTGTTAAACAACCTTTTTTATCAAGCATATATAACAACTTCAAAAATTGCATCATTGCGAATTTTTGTTCATTGTCTTTTCCAGCATTTTTCTCTATATCATAGGAAAGAAGTTTTTTTAATTTGTCAATTAATCCTGATTTATCACTGCTTTTGAATTTATGGTGAAGTTCATTTGCTGTGATTGAGGATGTAATAGGTTCTAATTCAGATAAAATATCTTGGTATAAATCTATCGTTCTTGGATTGTACCCTTGCTCATAGGTTTTATCAATATCAAATCTGCCCATAATATTATTTCGTTTGAATGCTATATAAAACTATTCAAAATCTCCTTTTTAGTAGAGTTGTGTCAATGTGTCAGTGTCAGAACATATTTAAATTCTACACGTTTATTATACTATATAATCGACAAATAGTACAGATTTTTTGAATTTATACTTGTGGCACGGCACAGTGACACAAAAGTTTTAATGTGAAGATTTTAGGCTCAGGGCATTGATACCCTGAGCCTATTTTCATTTCTTATTCTTTAATGGATTTTTGACCCCTCGGCTTACGAGATAAACCGAAGCGGCAAGAATTGCACCCTCGGCAAAGCTCGCAAGCGGTGTGCCGACCAATGCAAATAGAATAGACATACTTTCACCCCCTTACGCTTTCACCATACAACTGATACCCTCCATAATGCACAATACACCGAGGGTAACAACAAAGCCTGCAAGTGTCCACTGCATAATTAAACCTCCTTTACTTTTCTATAAAATGTACTTGGCTTCATATCAAGTCTTTTCATTGCTTCTACCGCCGTTATATCACCGCCTTTCCATATTGCCACAATTTCATTAAAGCGTGGATGTTCAATAGGCTTTCTGCCTTTGTAAACACCGTTCTGCTTTGCTACCGCTATGCCCTCCTTTTGTCGTTGTAATATGTATTCCCGTTCAAGTTCGGCAACTGCGCCAAACACCGTCAGCATAAATTTACCTGTTGGTGTTGTGGTGTCTATAGCTTCTTTCTTTGAGATAAACTCAACCTGTTTTTCGGTAAGCTGTTCCACAAGCTCCAAAAGGTCTTTGGTGTTACGGGCAAAACGGCTTATAGCCTCAACAATTACAACATCTCCCTCTCTTACATAGTTCATCATCCGTTTAAGTTCGGGACGGTCTGTATTCTTTCCGCTCGTTCGGTCAATATAAACTTGTTCTACACCAAGCTCTTGCATCAGTACCTCTTGCCTTGCGGTGTTTTGGTCGGTGGTACTGATACGGATATAACCTATCTTCAAAATCTCACCTCAATTCTCAATAGGGTGGGATTTCTTTTTGGCATATTCCAAAATGCTAAAACCAACCCTATTGGCATACTGTGTCGGTGTGTCAATAGAGTGTACCCTAATGGCATAATGTTACACACCACAATAAAGCATTTCTTCAATATCATCCGTTGTATATCCCTCGTCCAAAAGCATATCGACCATATCATCTGTGTAGCCATAAAAAGATGCGTGGGATTTTAGCTGACTGATATACTCTTGCTGACAGGGGGATTTTGTTTTGCGTTCAGTAGATATTGATATATGCCTATAAGGGAAATGAGAATAATAACTGATAGCAGATAATAGATTTGTATCAAATTCTGACTTTTCCATTTTGCCGTGGCGGTCTATTTTTAATATCTCGCCCATTTCAAGCTCAATCTTTTTCGGTTTGCCAAATCGGTACGGTATTCGCCATAGCGCTTTTTTAAGTATTTCTTCGGTAGAAGCATAAATATATATTCCCACCTCTTGAAAATGGTAAATACACATAGGATTATCACCCTTGACGAAATACAGATTATTGTCATTATCCATAACCGTAATTGTAAATGAGCCTGACAAACGCTCTGCCATATATCCAAGACTTGCAAAGTCAAGGCTTTTCTGCTTTTCGATTAACTGCACCGCAATATAACTGTCCGTTTCAATTATTGTTTCGGGCAGTTTTTCTGTTTTACGGAGAGTTATATCATTATACAAAACTCCATTGTGAGCTAATGCAAATTCGGTATTGCCAATCTCGCAGTAAAATGGGTGGTTGTTGAAATTATATTTTTCGTTGCCCTGTGTAGTCATACGGGTGTGTCCCATAATCAAATTAACATTTGGGATATTAAATCTCATTTTATGTGCTGCGAGAGGGCGCTTATAAACGCTTAAATGACCGTTATGGTTATAAGCGATACCTGTGGCATCCGTTCCTCTTGCTTCACAAGCGACCGACAATATGGATATAATTTTATTTTTCTGCTTTGCGCTAAAGTGTTTTTTGTAATCAAGCATTCCAAATAAGCAACACATTACACATCCTCCTCACAGTCCACAGGCTCGTTTATGTATATACGGCGCTCTTTAAGATACTGCACAAGCTCAGGCTCGGCACAACCCGATACAAAGGTTGTCCAAGACATTGACTTAATTTCATCATCCGTCAAAGCAAAAGCCACATCACAGACTTTATTTACAAGCTGTAATGTGGCTATTATTGTGTTGTATTTTAATGTACCTCTGAACATTCTAAACTCAATTGTATCATTGTTTTGCAGATTGATACAAGAATATCTGCCGTTGTTTACACCGCCTTTTGCGTGGTCGAGTATATCCTTAGGTTTGTCCTTATACCCATACCGAGCCGCCCAACGCTCTAACTGGTGATTTGTACGGCGAGAAAATTTAAGCAGTTCCTCCCAATGCTTTTCAAAGAAATACAGTATTCGGGCAATACAGGCTTCCTGCTCGCCATAGGTACTACCGAGGGAACAACGATTTACGTGGATATGCAAACCACAGGTTTCTGCCTGATGTGATGTATAACCCAAACTGCGAACTTTTCTTAGCACCGATTCCCATGGCATTTCGTTCTTGTGATAGTCCAAGGTCATAGGGTGGGAAACAATTTCAAAACCGTCATCAAGCGAGCCGTCGTGTTTACAATAAATGTGGCATTTATCTCTGTTACCGATATTCATAACTCTTTCGGCGCTGTCATCATCTTCTCCCGCACCGTCAACCTCTAATTCCATACCGAAATAACGCTCGTTTTCGCCATAGAAAATGGGAGCGGGTTTAAAATAATAATCCCTTATACTTTTTGTACTGCAATAAGTGTTATAGCAATCTTGACAATATGGTGTATCGTCCTCGTCGTTTTCATAATAGGCATCATTTCGGTGAACGATACGGTCGCAACGGCTACAGGTGGTGTAATAATCATCATAACATCTTTCACATAACGGCATATTGTCACTACCAGAATTGTCAACCTCCCATATTCGTCTGCCACAACAGGAACAAACCGTTGTTTCTGTGCCAAGACAACTTGAACACAAATATTTGCCGTCAAATTCTGTTAGTTGGTCTGCGGGGTACGGCTCACCGCAGATACTACATCTTTTAGGTTCTTTCATTTATATTACCTCCATAAATTAAAATGCCCGAAGCGGTTTTCCGCTTCGGGTTTCATAGAAATAATATATGGTTTAAAAGAAACGTTATCCCTTAATCCTCTTCAAACATAAGGAATTTATATGCAGGTATGTCAAGTGCGTTGGCTATATCAAATAATGTGTCGAAAGATATTGCTTTGCTTATATTCGGTGCTTCGACGTGACCGATAAATGCAGGAGTACGCTCTATCTTTTCCGCAAGTTGCTCTTGTGTCAATCCTCTCAACTTTCGATAATAAGCAATCTTTAATCCTAACTGCAAATATTCTGATTCATATATCGTTTTCACATCATCACCTCACGAATATATTTTATCAAAATACATTAAATCTTTACAGGAACGATAAAATATGATATACTATCTATCAGATATAAAATAATTGCTATCAAAGCAAAAGGAGTTTTAAATATGAAATGTGAAAACTGTAATACGGAACACGAGGGGGAATTTTGCCCTAATTGCAACGGACTTACTGATACACCCCAAAATAATGCGACTATCAAGAAAACAGGAAAATTATTAGGTTTTAGAACAAATAAAATATGGAAAAAGATTGTATCAATTCTATATTTAATTTTTTGCTTTATCTACCTTTTAGGTGTTATTGGCACTGAAAAATATGTAAATATTACCAATCACGATTTCATAATTTCTCAAATCTGTGATTCGCTAATTTTTGTCATTATGATTACACCATACATATTTTTATCTAATACAAAATTCAGAAATATATTACCTCTATTCAAAAAGCATAGTATCGGTGCAAGCACCATTGGTTTAATTATTGTTACAATTATTATCGGAGTTATAAGCGGGATTATTGATACCTCTCATTCAGAAGAATTTTTAAATGATAGAGAAAACCACGCTTATACTGAAACTGTTACAGAAGCCACTTGTGAAAAAGCAGGAGAAATTAAAAAGTTCTGCGAATACTGTGGAATATCGGAAACAGAAACCATAGCGGCATTAGGACATAAAATGACAGAAATCACACGCAAGGAAGCAACCGAAACAACTGAGGGTGAGATAGTCGAAGAATGTAGTGTTTGTGGCAAACAAAAGAAAACTGTATTGGAAAAAATAAAAACCAATAGTAGCACAGCAGTTGACAGTTCTTCACACTCAGAGGCAAGTTCCAAAACTGAAACAAAAAGTGAAGAAAATAATATAGACATAAGCAAATACTACGGTAAGTATTATTCTAAGTCAAAATTGTACGAAATATCTTTACAAGAAAATGATGGAAAATCGTTTTATATAAGTCTTGTTTATACTGATGGAACTATTGATGATGGATATGTAACACCAAATAAACAGACCACATTAAATAATTATTCGCAAGTAGTTATTACGCTAAAAAAGAATGGTGTGGTACACATCAAATTGAATTCTGCTATAAGTGCGAATGGTAATTTTGATGAAGATTTGATTAAGGGGAGTTTACTTGAAGCAGTAGGTTTAATTTCTGCTTCTCTATTGAACGATATGGATTACAGTGAAAGATTTCCATATCTATGCCAAATTGAGGAAAACTGTTTAAATCTTAGTGCTAAAAGTCTAATTCAACATCCTAATCAATATTGCAATGATACTATTTACAGGATGCCAGGTGTTGTAACTTGGGCAGAGGGCAATAAGTTTCTGCTACAGATAACAGAAAAACAAAAAAATGATACCATAATATGCTACTCACAAACACCTGTTACAGAGGGGGAAAAAATTTGTGTGTATGGCAATGGTATTGGCAAAGGCACATATACTAAAGGCAGTAAAAAATATGAAACATTGGAACTACAGGTAGGTTACATACTGTATCCAAATGAAAATATACCTTACGAGGGAGCATTGCCAGGATATATACAAAATTTTATCAATGGCGATTACACCTTAAAAAATGCTTATTCAAGTCCATACAATTTGGAAAGCACGCTATCTGTCAAAGATTCGGTTATTAACAGCCGTTCTTATACTATAGAAAAAGCAACCTTAACATTTTCGTACACTCCCGATTTTGATAATTTAAATGGTCTGGTTGCTGTTCAACTTCTTGTTTCTACAGGAAACAAGAGAAACCAACCCGTGCAGTTATCATTACTATTTGATGTTGATAGTAAAGAATGTCACTGTGTTGTTCTAAAAGAGGAAGCAATAAACACAGAATACATCTTTTATGAAAGAGTAAATTAGTTTAACGAGGAGAATTAAAAAATGAAATGTCCTAAATGCGGTTCTGAAAAAATTCAATTTGGTTCAAGTACAAGTGGTGGGGGTTTTTCTTTTTCGAATTCTTGTTGTGGATACATAATGCTCGGTCCGCTTGGTTTACTATGCGGTGCTTGCGGCTCAGGTACATCTACAGAAGAGTTTTGGATATGCCAAGATTGCGGAAACAAATTTTCAAATAGGGAGGGTAAAAAAGAGCAAGAAAAAGAGGAAGCGAAACAGAAACAGAATAAGCTTAACGAAGAAGCAGCATATCAAGACTATTTAGAATGCAAACAAATGAAAGCACAGGCTATAGAAAAATACGGTAGCATTCAAGAAATATACCGACAATACTATGCCGCTCAAACTAAAAAAGATGAAACCAAAAAAATATATGATGCGGAATTTGAAAAGTTTATAGAAAACGGTGATAAAAAAATAAAAAAATTACATAAAAGGACAGAAGATAATATTTCTGATAAGATGACTAATTTAATCGCAATCAGCTTTGTAATTGCGATTGGTCTCTGTTTCTTTGGTTTATTTCCTCTGGCAATTCCTATTATCATATTAGATATAATTTTGTTCTTAAATGCTGTTATCAAAACCGCTTCCGCAACTACAAAAATCATAAAACTGTTTTTTAAATCCAATCCAAATGCAATGGATTTATATGAAAATATGAAACAAAGCGAGGATGTTTACGAAGCGTGGAAAGAACTTAAACAAGTTATTGAAAATGCTGATAAATACGAAAAAGAAAATGGCAAATAAAGTTTATCATAAACTATATTGTTGGTTATTTAAAATTTGTAATCGCACAGGATGTCATCAACGAGCAGACCGAAGTTTCTTTTTTAAAAGTTATCAATTTCCTGTATGTGCAAGATGTACGGGCGTGTTAATTGGCTATTGTTTGACCATCCCTGTTTATTTACTGTGGAAATTTTATTATCATCATTGTTTAATAGCGTGTCTTATGATGCTATTAGATTGGATAATACAGTATTTTAAAATCAGAGAGTCAACGAATATTCGTAGATTGATTACAGGAGTATTAGGTGGCTTTGGTGTGTTCGGATTTCAAATACTTTTAACCATAGATTTGATAAGGCTAATATTTTAATCGTTGCCTACAAATTTGCCTACAAAAGCAAAAATGAACACTAAAAAAATTACTTAACACCAAAAATGAATACATAACAAGAAAATCCCGATAAACCCTGTAAATATCAGGGATTATCGGGATTTATTCGTTACATAGCGGGAATACTCAAAAACCAATGTTTCGTACTCCTAAGACTTAGATGCAGGTTCGATTCCTACTACGGGTGCCAAAAAGCTCCTTGTTCATTTGAACAAGGAGTTTTTGCTTTGTGACATTTAAGATTTAATAAATTATCTTTGCACTCTGCCTGAGCCGTCTCCACCTGCAAGCTTTTCAACCTCGGAAACAGATACACGGTTATAGTCGCCCTCAACAGAATGTTTGAGAGCAGAGGCTGCAACTGCAAATTCAATAGACTCCTGAGTAGACTTGCCTGTAAGGAGTGCGTAGATAAGTCCGCCGCCAAATGAGTCACCGCCGCCTACACGGTCAACAATGTGGAGATGATATGATTTAGAGAAACAGTAGTTCTCACCGTCATAAAGCATACCAGCCCAGTCATTATCACTGGCTGAAATAGATGAACGAAGTGTGATAGCAACCTTTTCAAAACCGAATTTATCAGCCAACTGTTTAGCAACACTCTTGTAACCCTCATGGTTAAGCTTACCGCCATAAATATCAGTATCTTCTGCCTCAATGCCGAATACGTCCTTTGCATCTTCCTCGTTGGAAATACAAACATCAACATACTGGCAAAGGTCGGTCATAGCAGCTCTTGCCTCTTCTCTTGTCCAAAGCTTGCCTCTGTAGTTAAGGTCGCAAGAAATCTTAACGCCCTTAGCCTTGGCAGCTATACAAGCCTCACGGCAAATTTCA
>JAZONB010000090.1:0-6153 GCA_045654305.1 Acutalibacteraceae bacterium
TGGAGCTGCTAACCAGAGTCGAACTGGTGACCTCATCCTTACCAAGGATGCGCTCTACCTCCTGAGCCATAGCAGCAAATATTTGCGACTTTGATATTATACTTTAACTTCATTATAAAGTCAAGCAAAATTTTATATTTGTTGACAAATGAAAAAATCTTAAATATAATAATTAAAAATCAAGTGAAAGTTATGAAATTTTTATGGTAGAAGAAAGAAAAAATCACAGCAGTTGCTGTTTTACGGGTTACCGTCCTGAAAAATTTCCGTTTCCGCTAATAAGGGGGAACAAGGATTATGACGATTTTGAAAACCGACTGTTTGAACAGGTTTTAGAACTCGCTAAAGAGGGCTGCAGAACATTTTACTGCGGAATGGCTATGGGTTTTGACCTTATTGCCGCCGAAACGGTTTTGCTTGTTAAAAATGCCTTCCCTGAACATTTAAAGGTAATTAGCGTTTTGCCTTTCAAAGGTCAGGATTACACATTTTCACCCGAATGGAAAGAGCGTTTTAATAATGTGCTGTCTCAGGCAGATAGCCAAATTTGCCTGTCGGACAAATATTACACAGGCTGTTACCAAAAACGAAATATTTATATGGTTGACAACAGCGATTATGTGATTACTTGGTTTGACGGTAAAAAGGGTGGCACCGAAAACACCATACGCTATGCGCTCAAAAAAGGTCGTCAGGTGTTTAACATACACGAAAACCTTGAAAGTATAGGTGTGCAAACTGAATTGCTTATATATTAAAAAGAACTGTCTTAAAATTCAAAGACAGTTCTTTTTTAGTGCCCCTAAACGGTAAATGTCGAGGGCAGGATTAAAGTCCTAACGCTTTGTAAGGGTCAACGGGTACGCCGTTTTTATAAACCTCGAAATGCAGATGCTCGTCATCGTTGCATTCTGCAGGAACGGTTGAGGTGCTTCCGATAATATCGCCCGATTTTACCTTATCTCCGACTTTTACCTTGAGGTCGGTTATCGAAGAATATTTAGCTGTGAGGTTATTGCTAAGCTCAATAGTAACGACCGTGCCGTACTGACTGCTTTCGTCAATGTTTATAACCTTACCGTCACCGCAAGCGCTGACAGAGGTGCCTTTTTTGCAAAGGATATCAATTCCGCTGTGAATTCTCATATCGCCAAAGGTTTTGGAATAAATAAGTTCCTTGTCGCTGAAATTTTTTACAACTTCTCCCTCGACGGGTTTCGAAAAGCTTTTGGAATAGGGGACGGACGAAACATTATCACCTGTGGGCATAGCAGAAGACATATTACCCGATACTGTACTATTGTATGATGATGTGAGGTCGTTATATTCTGATTTTATATCAGAGGTTACAGATTCAAAACCCGAGGTAATGTCCGAAACGAGTGAGTTAATATCAGAACGACCCTCTTCTAACATGCTTCCCATATTAGATTTAACATCTGAAACCATATCATTTAGAGAATTGCCCGAATTGTATCTTGACAAAGCAAACCAAGCAGCCGCCGCAACAATTAGTATCGCAACAGCGATGGCGATAATAAGCCCTGTATTTTTATTTTTGTGTTCAGAAGAAAAATTGTCTTCTTCGTATTTCAATTAAATCATTCCTTTCTTGTGAGTTCTCTAATATTATTGACCCGAATAAAAATTATATACAATTTTAAAATTAAAAAATCGTTAATAAAAAATATAAAAAATAGAAATGATTTTTTTGTAATATATATTTGTGCCAAACGGGAGCCGCACCCGTTTTAGCACAGTTTCTCTTGTCTTCAAGAGATTCTCTCCTCAAACCCCTTAAAGGAAAAAGAGCAGTAGAAATACTGCTCTTTTTCGTATGATAATCACGGCAAAGCCGTGTATATCATCAATTTCGAAGAAATTGCATATCATCAAGACGAAGTCTTGTATATCATTATTGCGAAAGTTTTATGCACACCTTCGGTGCGATGAGATACAAGGGCGGAATTTCCGCCCTTGATGATATACAGCCTGACGGCTGATGATATACCATTGCTTTCGCAATGAATAAAAAACCTCGTTCCGAAGAACGAGGTTTTTTGGTGACCCGGACGGGATTCGAACCCGTGTTACCGCCGTGAAAGGGCGGTGTCTTAGGCCTCTTGACCACCGGGCCAGGTGGTGGCTGTAACTGGATTCGAACCGGTGACACTGCGGGTATGAACCGCATGCTCTAGCCAACTGAGCTATACAGCCAAATTTTAAGCGACTTGTATATTATACCCAACTCGCCACATTTTGTCAATACTCAAATTTAATTTTTTTGGTCAATTAAATCAAAGTATTTTTCAAGATATATTTTATGTGCAACGGTGATAATAATATTGCGTAACATTCGCTTTTCTTGGGTAAAATCAATATTGTCCTGTTCGGGTATCGGTTTGGCGTTAAAAATATAAGAAATAAGTGTTTCAAATTCCTCAGAAAAATAGTTGTATGCCGTGACCGATTTATAGGATTTTTTCTGAATTTCGATACAAAGCTTTATATCATCCATTGAGAGCACATTTTTTACTACCGCTATAAATATAAGGTATGCAATTTGTTCGCGGTCATACTGCTTTTTTATCGGATTGCTCACAAGCCCTTTTTTAACATAATTGCTTATCATAGAGCCTGTTATGGATGTGCTGAAAATGGGGGAAAGGGATTCGGAAATATATTTAGCGGTTTGCTCTAAGTACAGTCCCACATTTGGAATTTCGTTGTATTTGGGCAGATGAAAGTCCTTGATGCCCTCTAAAAGTTCATTTGTTTCGCGAATATCCATATTAAATCCCCCTTTGTATAAAGCATTTTACAACAAAAAACAACAAAAGTCAAGTTAAAAACTCTTCATCGGTTTTTAAAAAACTCTTGACAAGGTAGATGAGTTCTCGTATAATATAATAGGTTTTAAAAATTCATTTTGCAAAAGAGGTTAGGGTTTTGAATATACGAATTGTTGCAGATTCTTCATCAAATATTTATAATGTCGAGGGTATTGACTATAAGTGTGTACCCCTTAAAATAATTTCCGAGAGTCGTGAGTATGTTGACACTCCTGAATTGGATGTTGCCGCTATGGTAAAGGATATGGTTGAAAGCCGTGAGCGGTTTTCTACATCCTGCCCTAACGCATACGACTGGGGCGAAGCCTTTAAGGGCGGGGAAAATATCTTTGCAATAACCATAACTAAGCATCTGTCTGGCAGTTACTCTGCTGCAGTAAATGCTGCCGAGGATTTTAAAGCTCAAAACCCCGATGCTAATATATATGTAATTGATAGTCTGTCGACCGGCGGCGAAATGCAGCTTATAATAGAAAAACTAAAAGAGCTTGCCGAAAAAGGACTTTCCTTCGAGGAAATTAAGGAAGAAATTACGGCGTATCAAAAGAAAACTCATTTGATTTTTGCTTTGAGAAGCCTTAGTAATCTGGCTAAAAACGGCAGAGTTAACCCTGCTGTTGCTAAAATTGCAGGAGTTTTGGGTATTCGAATTACGGGTATGGCATACGAGGGAAATCTTAAAACTCTGCACAAGTGCAAGGGTAAAGAAAAAACCTTGGATGTGCTGAAAAACGATATGCTTGAGATGGGCTTTAAAGGTGGCAAGGTTAAAATTTCCCACTGTCAGAATGAAGAATCGGCAAAGGGTCTTAAAGAGAGAATTTTGAGTGTATTCCCAAAAAGCGACATTGAAATACTGCCCTGTACCGCACTTTGCAGTTTTTATGCGGAACTCGGCGGATTGCTCGTGGGTTTTGAGGGGTAAAAAACACTTTACAAAGCTTGAATAAGATATTATAATAAAACAGCAGTATTTTTACTGCTGTTTTAAATTTTGGAGGCAGATATGCTATTTAAAAAATCGACATATGATTATATGGTTGTGGGACTTGGCAACCCCGGACTTCAATATGAGTACACAAGGCATAATGTGGGCTTTATGTCGGCAGAAGCTTTAATGAAAAAGCAAAATGCCGAGTTTTCAAAGCACAAAATGGAGTCGCATTACGGCGAGTGTCTAATAGGCAAAAACAGGGTTTTAGTGGTAAAACCGCAGACCTTTATGAACAATTCGGGGACAGCCGTTTCGGCTATTTCTAAGTTTTTCAAAATACCGAGTGACAGGATAATAATTATATCCGATGATATTTCTTTGGGCGTCGGTAAAATACGTATCAGACGAAAGGGAAGTCACGGCGGTCATAACGGGCTAAAGGACATTTTCCAACTTTTAGGAACCGATGAAATGATGCGAATTAAAATCGGTGTAGGCCAAAAGCCTCATCCCGATTATGATTTAGCTTCTTGGGTTTTGGGAAAATTCCCAACAGAAGATAAGGATAATTTAGAGTGTGCCCTTAATAATTCGGTTTTGGCTGTGGAAGAAATAATAAAGCGGGGAATTGACTCTGCTATGAATAAATACAGTAAATGAGGTCTTTATGGAGTTTATAACCAAGGTTTTGTCCGAAGACACAGACTTTGGAGCACTCTTAAAGGATATTACCGCCGGTCGTCTGCCGCTTGCCTGCACGGGGTTGTCGGCTATACACAAAGCGGCGGTGATAAAGGGGATTTACTCTAATGTAAAGCGTAAAATAGCGGTTGTAACTCAGGACGAGGCGTCTGCCGAACTTTTGACAGCGGACCTTAGTTCCATGGGACTTAAAACGCTTAATTTTCCTTTAAGAGATTACTGCTTGAGGGGCGTGTCGGGCTACTCAAAGGAATATGAACACAAAAGAACAGACACCCTATCTGCCTTGGCAGATGGGGCATTTGACGTTGTATGCTTTTCGGTGGATTCGGCGTGTCAGTATACAGTACCACCCGAAATTTTAATGGATTCACGCTTTTGTCTTAAAAGCGGTGAGGAAATCTCAACCTCGTCTTTAACAGAAAAAATGTTACAAGCAGGATATGTCAGAAGTGACATCTGCGAGGGAAAAGGTCAGTTTGCTACAAGAGGCGGCATTTTTGACATTTTCCCGATAACTGCCGAAAACCCCGTGAGAATAGAATTCTGGGGAGATGAAATTGACACCATTTCCTTTTTCGATATTGACACTCAGCGAAGGACCGAAACGGTAGAGAGTGTAGAAATCACACCTGCTAATGAGGTGCTTGTTACCGATGAGAAATTAGCGGAAATTTTAAAGGATTATCTTAAAACTCAGAAAAAGCTCACCGAAAATCAGCAAAAACAGCTTGAAAACGATATAACCGCCATAGAAAACGGAATATTTGTCCCGAGAGACAGGTATTTGCCGCTTATATACCCTAAGGCTTATACGGTTTTTGATTATTTAAAGGACTGTTTAATTTTTGTGAGTGAGTCGGGGAATATTGCCGAGCGACTAAAATCAATGGAATTTCAGCAGTCCGAGGATGCCGAGATTTTGTTGGAGGAGGGTGTTTTATCCTCAGGTACTGCTAAGCTGTATTTAGACAAATCTGAGTTTTGGTCGAATTTGTCACATGCTGTTATTTTGGAGAATTTCCCGAGAACAGCCTACGAGCTTAAAATCAAAGACATTATTAACTTTAATTATAAAGGCTCTACGCCTTGGAGCGGTGATATCAATGTTCTAACAGAGGACATTGAATATATTCTTTCCAAAAACGGCAAGGTTGTGATTTTGGCGGGTGAAGAAAGAGCCGCAAGGGTGCTTAACGAGGAATTAAACCGCAAGGGTATCGTTTCGCGATATAGCCAATCCTTTGATGAGGCAATAGCAGGTGTTACTGTTACGTTGGGCGGAGTTTCGGGTGGATTTGAGATACCCTCTCAGAAATTTTTGCTTATAACCCACCGATATATTGCGTCAGATATAAAGAAAAAGCGGAGCCGTCCCAAAAATGCCAAGGAAATTGGCTCGCTTGACGAACTGCATCAGGGAGATTATGTTGTCCACGAGGCTCACGGTATCGGTGTTTTTGACGGTATAAATCGTATCACCAATGACGGGGTTACAAAGGATTATATAAAGATAAAATATGCAAAAACCGATGTTTTGTATGTCCCCGTTACACAGCTTGATTTGGTTTCCCGTTATATCGGCGCCGCTACGGAAAACGGCACAATTAAGCTTAACCGCTTAGGCGGTACAGAATGGCAGAAAACCCGTACAAGGGTTAAAAA
>JAZONB010000091.1:0-3183 GCA_045654305.1 Acutalibacteraceae bacterium
ATTCCAAAAAACACTTGCAAAATTTTTAAGTTTGTGATAAACTCTAAAAGTAAATGCGTTGATAAAGAAAAGTAGTAAGGTTTAGCCTTTCAGAGAGTGTCTGCCTTGGCTGTGAGCAGATGTAAGTTCTTGCCTTGCGAAGTTCCCTTTTGAGCAGCGGTGCTGAACGGATAGTAGGTGCCGACGGGTGAGCCCGTTACAGGTCGGGAGAGTGTTTGCTCTTTGAGCGAAAATGTACGGGTGGTACCGCGGAGATTTTAATGCTTCGTCCTGTTAACAGGGCGAGGTTTATTTTTTTATATAAACTTTTTAAAGGAGAATATTATGAACGAACAGTTGAATGCTATACTGCTTGACGGAAAAGAACAAGTAGCCTTAGCTCAGAACGAAACTGAAATTGAAGCCATCAGGGTTAAATACCTTGGTAAAAAGGGCGAGCTTACCGCTATTTTAAAGCAAATGGGCTCACTTTCCCCTGAGGAAAGACCCAAAATGGGTGCTCTTGTAAATCAGGCTAAGCAAGAGCTTGAGGAGCTTATAAACTCCAAGAAAAACGAGCTTAAATCTGCCGAGCAGTTAAAAAAATTGGCTGAGGAAACCATTGATATTACTATGCCCGCAAAGGAAATAAAGTCAGGTAAACTTCATCCTCTTAATACCGTGCTTGACGATATGATTAACATTTTCCAGTCGATGGGCTTTGACGTTGTGGACGGACCCGAGGTTGAAACCGACCATTATAACTTTGAGTGCCTAAATGTTCCTGCCGACCACCCCGCAAGAGATATGCAGGACACCTTCTATTTAGCAGAAAATCTGCTTTTAAGAACTCAGACCTCTGCCGCGCAAATTCGTACAATGGAAACAAGAAAGCCTCCTATCAGGGTTATTTGCCCGGGCAGAGTTTTCCGTGCTGACGAGGTTGACGCTACCCATTCCCCCGTTTTCCACCAAATTGAGGGCTTAGTGGTAGACAAGGGCGTTACTATGTGCGACCTTAAGGGCGTGCTTGAGGAGTTTGCCCACGAGATTTACGGAAGTGATACCAAGGTTAAATTCCGTCCATCGTTCTTCCCCTTTACCGAGCCTTCGGTTGAGGTTGATGTTACCTGTAGTGAGTGCGGCGGAAAGGGTTGCCGTGTATGTAAAGGCAGCGGTTGGATAGAAATTCTGGGTGCGGGAATGGTGCATCCCAACGTGCTTCGCAGCTGCGGTATTGACCCCGAGGAATATTCAGGCTTTGCATTCGGTATCGGTCTTGACCGTCTTACCACCACCCGTTATAAAATCAGCGATATTCGTCTTCTCTTTGAAAACGACAAACGCTTCTTAGACCAGTTTTAAGGAGGGGTAAAAATGAAGATTTCACTAAAAGCATTAAAGTATTATGTAGATATAAATGTTTCTGTCGAGGAGCTTTGCGACCGTATGGTAATGGCAGGCTTCGAGGTTGAAAGCATTGAAAGTGAGGGCGACAATTTAGTTAATGTTGTTGCCGCAAGAATTGTTGACATTAAGCCTCACGAGGACAGCGACCACTTACAGATTTGCCAGATGGACATTGGCAAGGGCGAGCCTGTTCAAATCGTTACAGGTGCTCAGAACATTAAGGTTGGCGACCTTGTTCCCGCCGCCCTTAATGACAGTTATCTGCCAAACGGCATGCACATTGTAAGCGGAAAATTAAGAGGCGTTCCGTCCAACGGTATGCTTTGCTCAGGCGGTGAGCTTTGTCTTACAGAGGAGGCTTACGAGGGAGCTGGTGTTAACGGCATCTTAATCCTTAAAGAAACCTACCCCGTTGGCACCGATATGCGCGAGGTTTTAGGACTTGACGATTATATTATCGACTTTAAAATCACCGCAAACCGTCCCGACTGCAACTGCTTCTTGGGAGTTGCAAAGGAAATCGGCGTTGTTTTGGGTACCGAATTTAAAGCTCCCGTTCCCCAGTACAAAACTGTCGGCGGTGACATTAATGACTATGTAAGCATTGAGGTTAAAAACTACGACCTTTGCCCACGTTACATCGGCAGAGTGGTTAAAAACCTTAGAATAAAGGAATCTCCACAGTGGATGCAAAAGGCACTTTTAGCATCGGGTATGAGACCGATTAACAACATTGTTGATATTACTAACTTTGTTATGCTTGAAACCGGTCAGCCAATGCACGCATTTAACTACAACGATTTGGCTAACAAGAAAATTATCGTTAGAAATGCTACCGAGGGTGAAACCATAACCACCCTTGACGGCAAGGATTATAACCTCACACCCGATATGCTTGTTATTGCTGACGGCGAAAAGCCATCATGCCTCGCAGGTATTATGGGTGGCAGAGAAAGCGAAATTGAACACGACACCAAGGATTTATTCCTTGAGTCGGCTAAATTCCGCAGAGACAATATCCGTCACACAGGCAGAGCCTTGGGTATCAGAACGGAGGCTAGCGGAAGATACGAGCGTGGAGTCGACATTGTTAATGTTGAATATGCCGCCGAGCGTGCTTTACAGTTAATATGCGACCTTGACGCAGGCGACATAATTGACGGCGTTATTGACTGCAACTGCGGTCTGCCCGAGGACAAAATCATCACCGTTACAACCGACAAGATTTTAGAGCTTATCGGCGTTCATGTGGATGACGACAAAATTGTAGAAATTCTTAACCGCTTAGGACTTCCCACAACCATCAACGGCAAGGAAATCACCTGCCGTGTTCCCTCTATCAGAGATGATATTGAGGGCAGAGCCGACCTTGCAGAGGAAGTAATGAGAATTTACGGTTATGACCATATCATAGGCACACCTATGAACGGAGCCGTGGTGCGTGGTAAACTTTTACCCGAAAGAATTAAAACCAACAAGATTAAAAAGCTTTTAAGCGGTGCGGGAGCATACGAAATTGCAACCTACTCTTTTATCGCATCAAAGGCTATTGACACCTTGAATTTAGCAGATGACGACGAACGCCGTAATCAGATTAAGATTATAAATCCCTTGGGTGACGAGTATTCAACAATGCGTACTCAGTTGACAACTAGTATGCTGACCGTTCTTGCTACCAACATAAACAAGAAGATAGCCGACGGCAGATTTTACGAAATCAGCAAGCGTTTCATTCCAAAGGCTCTGCCACTCACCGAGCAACCCGATGAGCTTGCAACAATGTCCATCGGTGTT
>JAZONB010000092.1:0-11941 GCA_045654305.1 Acutalibacteraceae bacterium
TGTAGTCCTTTGCGTTAACCTTATGGATGAAGCAAAACGAAAAGGGATTAAGATAGATTTAAACAAACTGTCAGATATACTGGGTATTCCTGTAATAGGTATGGTGGCACGCAATAAAAAAAGCGTTGAAAAAATCAAATCCACATTAGATGATATGACAGAAAACTTGAAAGAAAATAATACTCAGAGTGATACCGTACTGCAAATAATGGATTGCACAGTATTTGATGAAAGATTTTCGTATATAAAAAAAGCAGAGGAAATAGCAAAGAAAACGGTAACATTAAAACAAGGATACGATAGGCTCGACCGAAAGCTCGATAAGATTTTCACGGGGAAATTTACGGGATATTTAACAATGTGTTTCCTTTTGTGCTTGGTGTTATGGATAACTGTAACTGGAGCCAATTACATTTCTGATGGTTTGAGTTATCTTTTCCAAAAAATCGAATATGGACTTTCAGCATTATTCGAAGTTTTTAATGTTAGCGAGGGAGTACAGTATTTCATAACCGAGGGTATTTTCAGAGTTCCGTTTTGGGTGGTGGCTGTTATGTTACCTCCGATGGCGATATTCTTTCCTCTGTTCACCTTTTTAGAGGACGCGGGGTATCTGCCGAGAGTGGCATTTAATCTTGATAAATCATTTATGAAATGCAAAAGCTGTGGAAAACAGGCGCTTACTATGTGTATGGGACTTGGCTGTAATGCTGTGGGTGTTACGGGTAGCAGAATTATTGATTCTAAACGGGAGCGGTTATTGGCAATGCTGACTAACAGTTTTGTGCCTTGTAACGGAAGATTTCCCACAATTACCGCTGTAATCTCAGCTTTTTTGGTGGTAGGAAGTGCTCAATACAATGGTTTTTGGTCGGCGCTGTTATTAACCGCTGTTTTGGTTTTTGCGATAGCTATGAGTATGCTTGCAACTCGGCTTTTGTCTGCCACGATTTTAAAAGGAGAACCGGTAGGGTATACATTAGAAATGCCGCCTTTTAGAAAACCGCAAACGGGGAAAATTATTATAAGAAGTATTTTTGACCGCACGATTTTCGTACTGGGCAGAGCCTTGACTGTTGCCATTCCTGCATCATTAGTCATATTTGCACTCAGCAATATTACGGTAGGTGGTGATACACTTCTTAAAATAATATCCGACTTTTTAGACCCCGTAGGACAAATTATGGGACTTGATGGCATAATACTGATAGGATTTATTTTAGGTTTTCCTGCAAATGAAATTGTAGTTCCTATAATACTAATGGGGTACTTATCGCAAAACAGCCTTACTCAGTTGCCCGATATATCGGTAATGAGAGAAATTTTGCTTTCAAACGGGTGGACGGTTAAAACTGCTGTTTGTATGCTCGTTTTTTCACTCTTTCATTGGCCCTGCTCTACAACGCTGTTAACTGTAAAAAAAGAATCGGGAAGCTTTAAATGGGCGGCAGTAGCCTTTATTTTGCCAACCTTGTTTGGCTTTTTAATTTGTCTGGGAATAAATCTAATTTTTTAAGGTTATAAATTTAACAAGGTATAATGGGAATAATATCGGTTGACTATTAGAAAAATATGGGATATTATTTATATATTAAGGATTATGAAAGGGGTAGTTTTATGAAATTAAATGTCAAACGCACGATTTTACTTGGTTTCGCATTTTTGGCTATTAACTCATTTTGGCAGATGTATGATAGTCTTATTCCAAAAATCTTAACGGGAACGTTTGATATTCCTAAAACCTATTCGGGAATTATAATGGCATCGGATAATATTTTAGCATTGTTTTTACTGCCGATTTTTGGCGGTATTTCGGACAGATGCAAAAGTCCATTAGGCAGACGCCGACCGTTTATTTTGGCGGGAACCTTGATTTCGGTAGTTCTAATGATGGGTCTTCCCGTTCTTGATAACAGTTATTTTGCGGCACCGAGCAGTTTTAAAATTTTACTGTTTATTATAAACCTTGCTTTGCTTTTAATTGCTATGGGTACATTCCGTAGTCCTGCCGTTGCTTTAATGCCTGATGTTACACCTAAGCCGCTTCGCAGTAAGGGAAACGCTATTATAAATTTAATGGGTGCAGTAGGCGGTGTGCTTTATTTAATAATCACAACTGTTCTTTACTCAAAAAGCCGTACTGACGGGTTAGAGCATATAAGTTATGTTCCAATATTTGCTATTGTGGCTATTATAATGCTTGTGGCATTAGCAGTTATTATGTTTTTTGTCAACGAACCGAAACTATGCCGTGAGCAAGCCGACTATGAAAGGCAACATCCCGAAGAAAATCTCTCTGTCGTGGCGAATGACAGCAAGGACGAAATTATGCCCAAAGATGTAAAAAGAAGCCTTATTTTTCTTCTTTTATCTGTTGCTTTTTGGTATGTTGGTTACAACGGAATTACCACTTGGTTTACGGTTTATGCCGAAGAAATGTGGGGGATGGAGGTAGGAGAAGCCTCTATGTGCCTTACTGTTGCTACAGTCGGTGCAATAGTAAGCTATATACCCGTTGGTATTGTTGCGAGTAAGGTTGGAAGAAAGCGTACCATTAAATTCGGTGTGGCATTATTGTCGCTTTGCTTCTTGTCTGCCTTTCTTTATACTCTTGCTTTCCAAAAATTTCATTTTATGTTGCTCATTCTCTTTGCTCTTGTGGGTGTTGCATGGGCGGCTATCAACGTTAACAGCTTTCCTATGGTGGTTGAAATGTGTTCGGGAAGTAAGGTTGGCAAATTTACGGGACTTTATTATACTTTTAGTATGTCGGCACAGATTATTACCCCAGTTGTTGCGGGTTGGTTGTTAGATGAAATAAGCTATAAAGCGCTTTTCCCGTATTCAGCGATTGCAGTTGCGATAGCTTTTGTGACAATGTGCTTTGTAAAGCACGGTGATAATAAAATAGTGGCAAAAACAGGTCTTGACGCTTTCGATATGGATGATTGATGTGATATATCTTTTGATAGTTATAGCAGTTTTAATTATACTTTACATTTATGCTCTTTCGGGCAGAGTAGGCTTTGCTGATTTTTCCGATTTTAAGAAGGTGAGATTTGCTCATAGAGGCTTACATGGTAACGGTGTTCCCGAAAACAGCCTTTGGGCATTTAAACGTGCTTTAGACAGAGGATACGGTATCGAGTTTGATGTTCATCTTATGGCGGACGGTGAATTGGCTGTGATACACGACCATTCACTTAAACGAACAACGGGTGAGGATATAAACATTGAGGATTTGAACCTTGAGGAACTGGGTAATTACCGTTTAGAGGGTACGGCAGAAAAAATCCCCACCTTAAAAGAGGTATTAGAACTTTATGAGGGTAAATATCCGCTTATTATAGAACTTAAACCTACAGCTGAAAATGTAGATAAGCTTTGTCTTAATACTGCGTATTTGCTTAAAAGCTACAAGGGTAAATACTGTGTCGAAAGCTTTGACCCAAGGTGTGTGAGATGGTTTAAAAAGCACAGTCCGCAAATTATCAGAGGACAGCTTTCGCAAAATTATTTTAAAAGTAAAAACAAAAAAATCTCACTTTTTTATCAAATTATTATGACTTTACTTTTGACGAATTTTATCACAAAACCCGATTTTGTGGCTTACCGTTTTAGCGATAGGAATGCTTTGAGTTTTAAGATTTGTACGAATTTTCATAAACTCCAAGGAGTCAGTTGGACTATTAGGGGAGAAGAAAATATTGTTCAGGCTGAAAAAGAAAATATAATACCGATTTTCGAAGAAAAAAAGGCAGTTTAACTGCCTTTTTTCTTTTAAAATTGTTTGCATTATTAAGGTAAATGTGCTATAATGTAAAAGATTATTTTTGCTTTAGGGGGAGCCTATGTCCTTTGAGATAGAAAGAATTAGAAATTTTTGTATTGTAGCTCATATTGACCATGGTAAATCTACCCTTGCCGACAGAATGTTAGAACTGACGCAATCTGTTTCTCAACGTGATATGGAGGAGCAGATTTTAGACAGTATGGACCTTGAGCGAGAGCGTGGAATTACCATAAAAGCTCACGCCGTAACCCTTTACCATACCGCTAAGGACGGCAAGGAGTATGAACTTAATTTAATTGACACTCCCGGACACGTGGACTTTAATTATGAGGTTTCCCGTTCACTCGCCGCCTGTGAGGGTGCTGTGCTTGTTGTTGATGCTTCTCAGGGTATCGAGGCTCAGACCTTGGCCAACACGTATTTAGCCGTTGACCACGGTCTTGAAATTTTACCCGTAATCAATAAAATCGACCTACCCTCTGCCGAGCCTGACAGGATTAAACAAGAAATCGAGGATGTAATCGGAATACCCGCAGACAATGCGCCTTTGATTTCTGCAAAAACAGGCCTTAATATTGAGGAAGTTTTGGAATCTATTGTTACTGAGTTTCCCGCACCTCGGGGGGACAGAAATGCGCCCTTATCTGCACTTATTTTCGACTCTTATTACGACCCATACAAGGGTGTAATTGTTTATTTTAGAGTGATGAACGGTAAAATCAAAGCAGGGGATAAAATTAAAATGATGGCAACCGGTGCCGAGTTTGACATTGTTGAAATCGGCAGAAAGCGGGCAACCGCTTTGGAGCCTTGCGATGTTTTAGAGGCGGGAGAGGTAGGATATTTAGCAGCTTCGATTAAAACTGTGAGTGAAGCAAGGGTGGGTGATACCATTACCCATTGTGAAAATCCCGTAAGCGAGCCGCTTGAGGGATACCGTAAGGTAAACCCCGTTGTGTTCTGCGGTATCTATCCTGCTGACGGTGCGAAATACCCCGACCTTCGAGAGGCATTGGAAAAATTACAGTTGAATGACGCTTCTTTGTTGTTTGAAGCCGAAAGTTCAAATGCTTTAGGTTTTGGTTTCCGTTGCGGTTTCTTAGGGTTACTTCATATGGAGATAATCCAAGAACGTTTGGAAAGAGAATATAATTTAGACCTTGTAACAACAGCACCGAGTGTTGAATATAAATTCAAACTTACAAGCGGTGAGGAAATTACTGTGGACAACCCCACAAATTATCCCGACCCTGCTATCGTTGTTGACGCTTTGGAACCTGTGGCAGATGTTCATATTTACAGCCCGAGTGAATATGTTGGCGCGATTATGCAGCTTTGTGAAGAGCGCCGAGGAGTTTACACCGATATGAAATATATGGGCGACAGAGTGGATATACACTATGTGTTGCCTATGGGCGAAATAGTTTACGATTTCTTCGATGCATTGAAGTCACGCACAAAAGGATATGCTAGCTATGACTACGAAACAAAGGGTTATGAAAAGTCTAAGCTCGTAAAACTTGATGTTATGCTTTCTGGTGATGTTGTGGACGCGCTTTCGTTTATTGTTCACTCCGATAATGCATATAATCGCGCAAGAAAAATTGCCGAAAAGTTAAAGGATTATATACCCCGTCAGTTGTTTGAGGTGCCTATTCAGGTGGCAGTTTCAGGTAAGGTAATTGCACGTGAAACTGTTAAAGCACTTCGCAAGGATGTGCTTGCAAAGTGCTACGGCGGTGATATTACAAGAAAGAAAAAGCTTTTAGAAAAACAAAAAGAAGGAAAGAAACGAATGAGACAGTTGGGCTCTGTCGAGGTGCCACAAGAGGCATTTATGGCTGTGCTTAAATTGGATGATTAGGTGCTTTTATGAAAAAACAAGGAATGGATACGGGCGTAAAAATACTTTTTGCGATTTGCCTTGTGATTGTGTTATTGTTTTTAGGGCTTGTTGCATTTATAGCTGTTCAAATCAGTACGCCTGTAAATAATGAGGATAGCGAAATTGAAGTTCTGGTTTCAGAAAACTTTGTGATGACATCTTCACAAAGCACGTCTTCGAATGAAGTGAATGATGAAGGTTTAGACCCCGATTATTCAAGACTGGAATTAGTAAACGGTGAAAATCCTTTGCCTGATGGTTATGATTATGAGGCTAATTTAGTTACCATTGATAAAAAATATTTGTGCGGAAATAGAATAAAAATGGATGGGGAAGCAATGCCCTATGCTACTAAAATGATTGAGGCTGCTTGGGAAGATAATGTTGAACTTTATATTCTATCCCCATATCGTTCTTATACCGATCAAACAACTTTGTTTAACAATCAGGTTGCAAAGCTTAGAAAATCGGGTATGAGCCTTGAAATGGCTGAAATTAAGGCGGCTACCGTTGTAGCTAAACCGGGAACGAGTGAGCACCATACAGGACTTGCTATTGATTTTAATATAGCAGAGGATAGTTTTGCAAGCACAGAAAGCTACCGTTGGCTTAAAGAGAATGCCGAGGATTACGGTTTTGTTATGCGGTATTCTGAGGAAAAACAGCCGATTACTGGTATTATAAACGAATCATGGCATTGGAGATTTGTGGGAATAAAGCACGCCAAGGCTATGAACAGTATGGATATGTGTTTAGAAGAGTATGTTGATTATCTCAATAATACTGCCGAAAATGTTGGGAGTAACAGAGAATGAAGAAAATAGGATTTAATAATGATAAATATATAGAATTACAGTCCCAAAATATCAGGGACCGCATTGCTATGTTCGGCGGCAAGCTTTATATGGAGTTTGGCGGCAAGTTGTTTGATGATTATCACGCCGCAAGAGTTTTACCGGGCTTTGAGCCGGATGCTAAGGTTAAAATGCTTTTGAACCTTAAGGATGAGGCCGAAATTGTAATCGCTATCAATGCTGATGCCATTGAAAAAAATAAACGCCGTGGAGACCTTGGAATCACATACGATTTGGATACCTTGCGTTTAATTGACGCTTTCCGTGAAATCGGTTTATATGTAGGAAGTGTAGTTATAACACGTTACACCGGTCAGCCATTGGCGGTTGCGTTTGAAAACCGCCTAAAAGCGCTTGGAATTAAAGTTTATAAACATTATCCTATTGAGGACTACCCCTATAATATTCCGCATATAATTAGTGATGAAGGCTTTGGTAAAAATGATTTTATCGAAACCACCCGTCAGTTAGTTATAGTAACTGCCCCCGGACCCGGAAGTGGGAAAATGGCAACCTGCCTTTCTCAACTATATTATGAGCATAAAAGGGGAGTTAAAGCCGGTTATGCAAAATTTGAAACCTTCCCGATTTGGAGCATTCCGCTAAAGCATCCTGTGAATATTGCTTATGAGGCGGCAACTGCCGACCTTGATGATATCAATATGATTGACCCGTTCCACTTGGAGGCTTACGGTAAAACAACGGTAAACTATAATCGTGATATTGAGATTTTCCCTGTACTTAATGCAATGCTCGAGGGCATTTTAGGTGAGTCACCATATAAAAGTCCTACTGATATGGGCGTTAATATGGCGGGCTTTGCTATTGAGGATGATAGTATTGTTTGCGATGCGGCAAAACAAGAAATAATTCGCAGATATTACAATTCTCTGGTAAGTGCAAGACAAGGACTTTCGGAAGAAGCCGATTCGGCGAAAATCGAGCTTTTGATGAAACAAGCAGGGGTTACTGTAAAAGAGCGTCCCGTAGTATCTGCCGCCCTTAAAAAAGCAGATGAAACAAATGCTCCCGCAACGGCTATTGAGCTTCCTGACGGCAGAATTATAACAGGCAAAACCTCAAGCCTTTTAGGCTCCGCATCGGCAATGCTTTTAAATGCTTTAAAGGTCTTGTCAGATATTCCTGACGAGGTTGATTTGATTTCTCCCACTATAATCGAGCCTATGCAAAAGCTTAAAACCGAGATTATGGGTAATCATAATCCAAGACTTCATACCGATGAAATCTTGATTGCGTTATCAATTTGTGCCGCAACAAGCGACTTAGCTAAAAAGGCTCTTGATAATGCGTATAAGTTGGCGGGATGTGAGTCGCACTCAACGGTAATTTTATCCAGAGTAGATGAGAATGTATTCAGAAAATTAGGGGTAAATCTTACCTGTGAGCCTAAATATCAAACCAAGAAATTATATCATAATTAATATTCTTGACTTATTTGAATATTAATAATATAATGGTTAGCGATAGTTTAATTTTCGCTTAGTAATTAATGTAATAATTTATCCCCATTGGCATATTAAAATAAATTAAAGGTAGGTCAGTTTATGGCTAAAACTATTAAAATTACCGATGACGGTCTTAAGAAATTACAGCAAGAGTTGGAGACTCTTAAAACTGAGGGAAGGGCAGATATTGCTGAGAAAATCAAGATAGCAAGAGGATACGGCGACCTTTCCGAAAACAGCGAATACGATGAGGCAAAAAACGAACAGGCAAAGCTTGAAACTCGAATTTTAGAGATTGAGGCAATGCTCAAAAATGTTGAAATTATTGAGGATATCAAGGGCAAGGCAAAAACCGTTGTGGTAGGCGTTAAGGTTAAGGTGCTTGACGTTGAATACGGCGATGAGGATGAGTACCGTGTTGTAGGCTCTGCTGAGGCAGATTCCCGTAACGGACTTATCTCCGATGAATCTCCTATGGGTAAGGCTCTTCTTGGCAAAAAAATCGGTGACGAGGTTACTGTTGAGGCTCCCGCAGGAGAGTTTAAGGTTAAGATTATAGAAATTTCAAAATAAGGTGAAATAAATGGCACAGAATAATAACCCTCAAGTTCAGGATTTAAATGAAATTGTTAAGGTGCGCCACGAAAAATTGGCCGCTTTAAAGGAAAACGGAAACGACCCATTTTTAATTACTAAGTTTGATTTTGATAATGATTCTGCTAATATTAAAAGCAATTATGAAGCTTTTGAAGGCAAAACTGTTAAGATTGCAGGTAGAATTATCGCACGCAGAATTATGGGAAAGGCAAGCTTTGTGGGACTAAGCGACGCCACCGGAAAAATTCAGCTTTATGTTAAAAGGGACGATATTGGCGAGGATGTTTACGCTGCATTTAAAAAGTGGGACATTGGTGATATTGTAGGTGTCGAGGGCTTTGTTTTCAAAACTCAGACCGAGGAAATCTCAGTACACGCCACTTCGATTAAACTGCTTTCTAAGTCATTGTTGCCTTTGCCTGAAAAATTCCACGGACTTAAGGATAACGATTTAAGATACCGTCAGCGTTATGTGGACTTAATTGTTAATCCTGAGGTTAAAAATAATTTTATCATTCGTTCTAAATTCATAAAATTTATGAGAAACTACCTTGATAATATGAATTATATCGAGGTTGAAACTCCTGTACTTAACACAATTGTCGGCGGTGCGGCAGCAAGACCGTTTATTACGCACCACAATACATTGAATATACCTATGTATATGCGTATAGCTACCGAGCTTCCTTTGAAGAGACTTATAGTCGGCGGTATGGATAGGGTATATGAAATCGGAAGAATTTTCCGTAATGAGGGTATGGACCCGAAGCACAACCCCGAATTTACTACTGTTGAACTCTATCAAGCTTATGCTGATTTCCACGATATGATGGATATTGCCGAGGGTATTATTTCGGGCGCCGCAAAGGAAATTTTGGGTACCTATGAGGTTGAATGGTTAGGCGAAAAAATTGACCTTACACCCGGTTGGCGCAGACTTACTATGGTGGACGCTGTTAAAGAATATGTCGGCATTGACTTCGGCGCTATTACCGATGACGCTGAGGCTGTTGAGGCAGCAAAGGCTATCGGTGTTGAATTAGCAGACACTGCGGACAAGACTTGGGGTAATGCCCTTTACGCTTGCTTTGACCAGCGTGTTGAAGAAAAGCTTATTCAGCCTACATTTATTACAATGTATCCTGTTGAGGTTTCTCCTTTGACAAAGGCTTCACCCGAAGACCCACGCCTTACCGAGCGTTTTGAGTTGTTTGTATGCCACAGTGAGCTTGCAAATGCTTACTCTGAGCTTAATGACCCGATTGTTCAGCGTGAACGCTTTATGAAACAGTTGGAGCTTCGTGACCGTGGAGATGACGAGGCAGAGATGCTTGATGAGGATTTCCTCACTGCTATGGAGTACGGTATGCCTCCAACAGGCGGTATGGGTATCGGTATCGACAGAGCAGTAATGCTTCTCACAGGCGCTGATACCATTCGTGAGGTAATCTTGTTCCCCACGATGAAGCCTTTGGACTGATAATAAGAGGGATTTACTATGCAAAAGAAATTATATAAATCGAATAGTGACAAAAAGCTTGCCGGTGTGTGTGCAGGCATTGCCGAATATTTTGATATTGACCCCACTATAATCCGACTTGGTTGGGTTTTTGCAACATTGTTTGTAGGGGCAGGCATCATAGCATACATTATTGCGGCTCTTATAATTCCCAACAAACCCGAAGCTTGAACAGAAACGGACTGTGTATTTACATAGTCCGTTTTTAGTATTAAGTATTGACTTTAAATGTATAATGTGATAAAATAATGGATGTTATATAACTACAACTATATTATAGAGGTGTATTATGCCGCCAAAGGTTAAAATAACAAAAGAAGATATTATAAATACCGCAGTAGGAATTGTGAAAGAGTCTGGTGACGAGGCACTTAATGCGAGAACAATAGCAACAATTCTTGACTGTTCCACACAGCCTATATTTTCGAATTTTGCGACAATGGATGAACTGCGTCTTGCGGTTGTGGAAAGGGCAGATAAAATATGCGGCGACTACATTAACCGAGAGATTGAAAGCGGAAAATTCCCTGCCTATAAGGCAAGCGGTATGGCTTATATTCGCTTTGCAAAGGAGGAAAAGGAGCTTTTTAAGCTTCTTTATATGCGTGACCGCACAGGTGAAGATGGTTCTAAAGAGTTTGAAATCAACAAGGAAATAGAAGATATGGTGCAAAATAACACCGGTTTAGACAGCGTTAATGTAAAGCTTTTCCATCTTGAAATGTGGGCGTGTGTTCACGGTATCGCCACTATGTTTGCAACGGAATTTATAGATATTGAGTGGGAGCTAGTGAGCAAAATACTTACTGACACCTATCAAGGACTAAGAAAGCAATACGGTATGGAGAAATAGAGTATGGATGCTATAAGGACCCAAAATCTAACTAAAAATTATAAAGATGTGGTTGCTGTTGATAACCTTAGCCTTTCGGTTAAAAGGGGAGAACTCTTTTCTCTGCTCGGTGTTAACGGAGCAGGAAAAACAACCACTATTAAAATGCTTTGCGGTCTTTCAAAACCTACAAGCGGAGATGCCTTTTTAAACGGTATGAGTATATGCAAGGACGCGGACGCTATAAAATCGTTTATAGCTGTATCACCGCAAGAAACCGCTATTGCAACTGGATTATCGGTTATGGAAAATCTTGAGCTTATGTGTGGTGTTCACGGATTTTCGAAAGAAAAGCAAAAGAATAAAATCACAGAAATTACTGAATTGTTGGGACTCCGAGCCATACTCAATAAAAAAGCAGGTAAGCTTTCAGGCGGTTGGCAAAGAAGACTTAGTATTGCAATGGCTTTAATCAGCGAGCCTGAAATTTTGTTTCTTGATGAGCCAACGCTCGGTCTTGATGTTCTCGCTCGCAGAGAACTTTGGGATATAATTTGCGCTCTCAAAGGAACGGTGACCATTATTCTGACAACGCATTATATGGAAGAGGCAGAGGCTCTTTCTGACCGAATTGCTATTATGAAAGATGGCAAACTTCTTATTTGCGATACTGCCGAAAAAATTAAAGAAACTGCTAAAACCGATAATTTTGAAGAGGCATTCGTTACAATAGTTAAGGGGGTGTCGTAGTGAAAATGCTGACATTTGCAAGCCGCAATGCAAAGGAGATTTTAAGGGACCCTCTAAACCTTTTTTTCGGTCTTGGATTTCCGCTTGTATTGATTATTTTACTAAGCGCAATACAAGCGAATATACCCGTAAAACTTTTTGAAATAGAGTATTTAACTCCGGGTGTTACTGTGTTTGGACTTTCGTTTATGACACTCTTTTCGGCAACAATTATTGCCAAAGACAGAGCAAGCTCGCTTTTGCAA
>JAZONB010000093.1:0-6874 GCA_045654305.1 Acutalibacteraceae bacterium
GTATCGTTTTATTCGGCAGAGCTCCAAAAAATCGCCTTTAAACCGTCAAAATCGGCAAAACAAACAAATATTGCTCGTTTTTTTTGTGAATACATAAATGCATTTTTTGTATTGACAAATACAGGTTTATATGGCATAATGTTACCACAGAATGTGTCTTTATATATTTTAAAACAATTATGTTAGGTTAGGAGTATACTTATGAAGAAGAAATTTGAATTCCCTGAGCTTTCAATTTATGAGCTTGACGCTGTAGACATTGTTACTACCAGCATGCCAGAAGGCGGCGAAGGCGGCGGCGATAACGACGGTAACTGGGACGACCTTTTATTCTAATTAGTGAGAACGGAGGAAATATTATGAAAAACTTTAAAAAGATTTTAGTTTTAGCTTTAGCAGTTATGATGTGCTTAACTGCATTGGCTGTACCTACCTTTGCAGCAACATTTAACCCCGAAGTAAAAATCACAGTTCGTTTTAATGATGACGGTGATAGAATTATCGCATCTGTTGTCACAGCCAAAGAAACCGGTGCTATTCAAGGTACACTTACTTTTGATGGTTTGACTTTTGACGCAGAAAACACAAAATTCACTGAGATAAATGACCAAAGAAAGTATGTAGAACAGGAAAACGCTATTAAGTTTGTTCTTCTTGCTAACGATTTAACTAAAGGTGACACCCATTGGGCAGATTTCTATTTTGAGGTTCCCAAGAGCACAGGTGTTACTTTCGGTTTGAAAGATGTTAAAGCATGTGATATTAACGAAACTCTTGCAGATGCAGTTTCCGTTAACCCTGTAGCTCTTACACTTAGTGAAAATGACCTTAGAACCTTAGGTGCTCAGTACCGTGCAGCTGCAGACAACGTTTCTCCCGCATTGCGTTTTGGTACAAGACTTGATAGAAATCAGGAAACCAACGCTCTTAGTGAGGGCAAAACTGCGGTTCGTTGCGGTTTCCTTGCAGGCTTCGAGTTCAAGGTTAAAGGCGCTGAGTTGGCTGCTACAATTGATGATGAGGGTAAAATTACCGGTGTTACTAAAGGCGCTATCAATAAGCAGGCTAAATACTGTCTCTCAACTGCTAACGACCACATGATTTATACATACGCTGTAACCGGTATCGAGGAAGATTCAAAGGTAAACACCGGTGAAGCTGAAGAATATGTTAAGGATCTAAACATCGTTGTAAGACCTTATGTTATTTATCAGAACGCCGATTCGACATACGGCATTGATTATGGCACACAGGTAAGCAAGTGCTATTCAGATGTACAGGCAGCTTCAGGTTTACTTGATGCAACCTTAGGATATAAATAATATGAAAAGCTTTTTAAAAACAGCAGCAGTTATTTTACTGGTTTTGTGTTTTAGCTTTGCAGTAGGTTGCCGTGATAAGGATTATGTTGCGGATTATTCTAACAACGATATGCCTGTGCTTCCTTCTAGAGGAGAGGGAACAGAGTCGGGTTCTACTGCAAGCGGAGAAGCACAGACCGGTGCGGACAATATAATGGATATCGAAGATTTGCTTAATCCCGATAAGTATAACGAGGAGCAGAGCAAAAATCAGGGCGGTAGCAGTGCAAAGCCGTCAACTGGAAGTTCATCTTCAAGCGGCGCATCTTCAACCGCAAGTTCAAAGCCGTCCTCAAGTAGCTCGAAACCATCTTCGAGCAGTTCGAGTAAGGCTCCAAGCAGTTCGCAACCGTCCTCTAGTCAATCTACTTCTTCGGTAGAAAATGACATGGCAACAGGCACAGAAAACGATACAGGTAGTTATAACACACCCGGTTGGATACTGTAAAATTTTAAATATTCAAACCTAACTAAACCCAAGTTGTTCTCTAACAACTTGGGTTTTTTGAATGCAAAAACCCGTCGTCCTTTCGGGCAACGGATTTTTTATACTTATTTAGTTTGCATCGAAATAGGCTCGGTTGTCCTTTTCCAAAAGGGCAACTCGGCGGTTAATCCCTTGCAGTTTTTCTTCGATTACGGGTATTTTGGCTACGCTTCTGCTTTGGATGTCGAGCTTGGTTTCAAGCTGTTCAAGTCGGAAAGCGGTCAGCTTGCTTGATGCTAAAATACCACCAGCCGTGCCGATAAGGGTGCCAATGAATGAAATTATAGCTACAATAATTGCGCTGTTCATTTAAAAATACCCCCTATAAATCAAGCTCGGTGTAACCTATATCAATGCTGCCAAGTGAAATGGCGGTTTGCGACGAAACCGAGATGTCAACTGTGTTTGTTTCGCAAAGTACGGGAGTAAGCCTTAAAGGAACGGCATTTGCACATTGCTTGGCTTTTGCCAAATATCTGCCGTTAATACAAATCTTGCATTCGCCTTTAATGTTAAGCGTTACAAAGTCGACCTTTTTAAATGTGTTATCGCATCCAAGACCAAATTTCTCAGTTCGCAAATAGGTGGTGATAGGAAGACTTGTCAGGGTGGGCTCTAAATCGTAATAGTATAAAAATCTATCCGCCCCCTCGGAAAGCCTTGCCGAAAAGCAGAGTCGGTGGGTGGTGTTAAAACAGATAAAACGCAGCGCACCGTTAACGGTATGAGCTCCCAAAAACCGTACTTCATCAGGGAAACTCCAATAAAACCATTTAGGACGCTTTTGATTTTTAAAGTCGATTAAAACCGCCCTGTTTTCGCAGGTGAAGATACATTTGTTTTCCCATGCGGCACCGTGAACATTCGAATATTCGTTAATGCGTAAAAATTCTTTAATATCGGGGTGATGAGAAGTCACGCTGAGCTTTTGTGAGGCGGAGAGTTTATGCACTTTATAGTCGGCGGCAATCCAATAAAGCGAGTCTCCAAAGCTCACAAACTCTGTTCCCTTTTTGCAACCCGTTTCACGAGAAATACATTCTGTATCGATGGTGTCGGGCAGATAAAAAATCGAGGTGCTGTCGGCCAAAAGAGAGGTGTCGCTAAGCTTTTTGCCAGCCTTAATTTCGAGCGAGTAGACCTCATTTTCCTTAAATGCGAACACACTGTCGTTAATTACTTCGAGCTTTGTAATCGAACTGTCTTTATTGCCGACCTTCGTTATACTGTCAACGGGGAAGTAGAGCGGGTTGTTGCAGCTTGCCTCAAAAACGGTGTTGCCTGATGCCACCAAAATGATTTTGTCGGTGGTAAGTACTGAGTTGGAAAAAGCCAAATCGTCAAGAGAGTATTCACAGTCCACACTTGCGGTAATTCTAAGGTTGTTTTCGTTTTGCTCCGAAGTCAAAGGAACCTCGTAAGGTCCGGCGGGCACAGTGAAATAAACGATACCCTTTTGTCGGTCGATATGCATTGTAACCTTTGCGTCATAAACAGTAGCTTCGGCAGAGTTTTCGTTTTCGGGAATATGCCACTCAGCATAGGTGTTCAAGGTATAATAAAGTCTGGCTGCTACCGCTTTATTTGATATTCCCGAAAAGGGAAGTCTGAAGTTGGTTGAATAACTGTCGGTGGTGTAATATGCAAAAAACGAATGGTTGAGTATGTTAAGTCCTTCAACCTTTGTTGGAGTGCCCGAAAAAGCTTGGTCTGCGCCTTTAGCAAATTCATAGCGGTTACCTCTGCCGTTTATAAGAACGGTGGGGATATAGGTTGAATATATATACTCCCAAGAGGCATAGTCGTTTTTCAGTTCATAAATTCTGCTTTCGGTCTGGGTGTAGTTTTCACAGTTAACGAGCTGTACAAAAGCGAAAGCTCCCTTGCCCGACTGCGGCTTACCCTTAAAAAATTGGATTTTCTGAGGGATATAAAAAACATCATCACTAACCCTTGAAAAAAGGATTTGTCCGCTGCCCCAAAGTGTGCCGTCGGCATTTAAATAATGCGTCATACAAACCTGTGTAGATATATCGTATTCCACCATTTCGGTCACGACATGCTTTAGTTCTCCCTCAACCTCAAGCTCAAAGCTCTCATCCTTAAAGGTGTGGTAGTAGCCTCTGCTGTATCTGAGACTTTTTATCATATTATCAGGAGTTGTATCAAGCCCTAAACGGGTTTTTAAAAGACCGTCTTTTATCCATACATTTTCACATTCTTCGAGCCCTATGTTTTGGGATGTGTGGGGATTTTGCTCGGTGTCAAGTCCGTCTGTGAGGGAGGGTATATGAAGTGTATGTCTTTTTGCGGTGTTTATTTCAGGGAACTTCATACTACATACCCCCTAATGTTGGCGAGGGAAGAGTGTCCTTTCTTGTGTCGGTTTTGCAGAGTGCCTTTGCCCGCTTTGAGTTATAAAGCTCGGTGTACATTTTGGCACAAGCGCTATCCCTTAAAGTTACCGAAAAGAGCATCGCCGAGCCGTAAATCACAGCCTCTTTTTGACGTTCTTCCATTATGATTTTTTGCGAGAGGCTGACTACCTCGCGAATACCAAGGTCTGCACAGATTTGGTTTAGCATATTAAGAAAAACTGCGCATTTGCCGTTTTCCTTATTTTCGACTAAATCGTGACAACCTAGTAGGGCGCATACCCTGTTATAAATATCATACCCTGTCATTTTCGGTTTCCTCCCGTTTTATAGAATTTATATTAGCAACCATTCCTGCGGGTATTCGCTGGAGCAACTCTGACTTGGTTATGATACCCTTGTCGAAAAGGGTTAAAAGGGTTTCAAGCTGTTCCTTTTCGGAATACTCTGTATCATTGTCTACCTGAATTTTTGTGTTAATGATAAGTCCTCGGTAGCGGTCGCCGTCAAAAGGAATGTATGTGTAGCTGTTGCCCTTTTTAATTTTTATTCGGCGTTTGCCGTAGTGGCTAACCCAAAAATCCGCCCATATTCTTGCAACATCTTCAAGAAAAACATAGTAGCGGTTTTTAACAATTTTAAGGGGCAATAATGCCGCATCTCTCATAGTTATAAGGGCGGTGGCGTTGTCAGCTTTGCTGTCACCGAGTGCCACCTCGTTGGCTCCGCTTTGGGTTAGGGTATTGTTAATCAGGGTGTTAATGCTGTCGTCAAATTCCTTAATGTGTGAGGGCGGTGTGACATATTTAACCGCTCCCGAAACATCATCGTTACTGCCGTAGATTTTAATAATCTGCCCTGGGTCGTTGGTGATTTTCTCACTCACGGTGTCGCCGTTAACGAGCATTATCGGCAGTCCTGTTGAAAGGGTTGACCACACATTTGCGGTAATCAGGCGGTTAATGGCGATTTGATTGGGAATAAGATATGTAATTTCGCTTTCTCCGTAGGCACAGCCCCCTTTGGTATCCCACTTAAACTGCGCTAACGGGTAGAGGCTAAGCTCGGTTGAAAATTCGGGACGAACAGTTGCGTTTCTGGTTACCTTAATTCCCTTGATTTGTATTCCGCCGTCACGGGTATATGCCTTGTAAAGCTTGGTCAGCACCTCGACTTTACCGTTTTTAGCCGACTCTTCAATAGCGGTAAGGGTTGTTATATCGGCTCCAAAAATTTGAGCTTCCCTTAAAACTTCGTTAAGGCTTTTCTTGGCGGATATTATGATGTAAGGCTGAGTTTGTATATCCTCGCAGTAGGGGTCGCCAAATACAACATCCTCAATTTTAAGCAGTTCACAGCTAATGTCACCCTTTATGGAAACCTGGCCCTTGCTGTCGGCAAAGGTGCCTGTTTTAAGGTTGGGATTCCAGTAGGTATAAAGCAAAGATGTGCCTGAAATATAAGCATTTTTCAGCACCGCAGAAGACAAAGCGCTTAAATTTACTCTTTCGCAGGTTACCGAGTAGTAGTCCGAAAGAGAAGCCATAACGCTGTTAACCTCGGCTTCACTCAAAGCACCCGAAAAATCCGAAACCGAGTCAAAAGAAACGGTGGGAATACCCTCGGCAGAAAATGCCATTGAGGTTTTTTCCTTTAGAATCTGCGACATTTTATAATCCCCGATTCTCTTAATGACATTGTGGCGAACAAGCGGTCGGTCGGCTCCGCAATTAGCGCCGTACCATTGGTCGCCGATATAAAATCTTTCGTTTATTCGGTTTTGTTCAAAGAGTCCCTTGGTACCCAAAGCAGATTTGTACTCACAGCCATTTTGGTACTCGTTAAAAATTTCTGTAGGTCTTAAATTCATAAAAATTCCTTCCTTTAGAAGTAAAGCCCAAACCTCAGGGCTCGGGCTTTACCTAAAATTTGGTTTACGCTACACTTACGCAAGCAATATTGGAATTGATTCCTGCAATACCGTTTACGGTTACCTTAACGAAGAAGTAGTGTTTACCTGCCTCTAAGTCGGTGGGAATTGCGAGCGAAGCGGCGTTTGCGCCTGCTACTTTAACGGCATCTCTGCCTGTTTCGTCAGCGCAAGCAAACCACTGGTAGCTAAGAGTTCCGGTACTTGTTGCTGTTACGGAAAGGTTACCCGAAATGCTGCCCTCTGTTACAGATTTGTCAGCGGGCTGAGAGGTGATTTTAACCGCGGGGGATACCCAGCTCCAGATAGCGTCAAGACCGCTCTTTGCTACGAATACATCGTAGTATATACGGTAGTCAAACTTGAATGCATCTGCATCAAGGTTTTGCTCGGGAGTGAATATTCTCATATTCTCGGTTTTCTTAACAAGGTGAGCGCCTTTCTTGGGGCAAACCAACATATAAATGTTGTGAGCGTTGTCGGCAGGAACAAATCCGCCTGCAGCGTTGTTCTGGAAGGTGTATGCGGTTTTCATTCTTTCGCTTACAACGGGGATGAGGGTTACACCGTTTAAGGATTTAACCTTAAGATTAACGTCGCCCTGTTTGAAATCGGAAACTGTAATCATTCTTGAAATCTCTGCAGAGTTCTGAAGTATTGCGTAAACATGGCTGTCAATGAAAGCTACAAGCTCCTCATCGTAGCCTACAACTGCCTGAAC
>JAZONB010000094.1:0-9392 GCA_045654305.1 Acutalibacteraceae bacterium
AGCCGACTTGTCAGTGCTTTAAGCGTTGGGCTTTACGGAATGTTCTTAGCTATAATCATACCACCCGCAAAGAAAAACAAGGTAATTGCGGGAGTTGTTATCATCTCCTTTATACTTAGCTTTTTGTTCCAATACATTGAAGCTATACCATCGGGTTTAAAAGTAATCATTTTAACCGTTGTAATATCCCTTGTTGCGGCAATACTCTTCCCTGTAAAGGAGGACGAAAATGAATAACACATATATTTATATAGCCATTATGGCAGTTGTCACCTATCTAATCAGGTTTTTACCGTTGACACTTATCAGAAAAAAGATAGAAAACAAAACCCTTCGCTCATTTTTGTTTTATGTGCCGTATGTCACATTGGCTGTTATGACATTCCCTGCTATACTGCACGCCACAAACAGCATTTATTCAGGACTTGCTGCCCTAATAGCAGGTATCGCCTTGGCGTATTTCGGTGTCAGCCTTTTTGGGGTTGCAGTTGTCTCCTGTGTGGCAGTATTTATTATCGAAATTATTTTGATTTAACGCTTGATTTTAAATGTAAAATAAGTTACAATATCAACGTAAAATAAAATTGGAGGAATTATAAATGTTAGTTTCCGCAAAAGAGATGCTTACCAAGGCAAAAGTAGGTAAGTATGCAGTAGGTCAATTCAACATTAATAACCTTGAATGGACCAAAGCAATTCTTCAGACCGCTGAGGAATTAAAATCCCCCGTTATCTTAGGTGTTTCGGAGGGTGCAGGTAAATATATGTGTGGCTACACCACAGTTGTTGGTATGGTTAACGGTATGATTAACGAATTAGGTATTACCGTTCCCGTTGCTTTACACCTTGACCACGGTAGCTATGAAGGCGCAAAGGCTTGCATCGCAGCCGGTTTCTCATCTGTTATGTTTGACGGTTCTCACTACCCCATCGAAGAAAACATTGAGAAAACCAAAGAATTGGTTGAGATTTGTAACCAGAAAGGTCTTTCCTTAGAGGCTGAGGTTGGTGCTATCGGCGGCGAGGAAGACGGCGTTGTTGGCAGCGGCGAGGTTGCCGACCCTGAGGAATGTAAAATGATTGCTGACCTTGGCGTTACAATGCTAGCAGCTGGTATCGGCAACATTCACGGCAAGTACCCCGAAAATTGGGCAGGACTCAGTTTCGATACTCTTGATGATATTCAGAAGCTCACAGGTGATATGCCATTAGTTCTTCACGGCGGTACAGGTATCCCCGAAGATATGATTAAAAAAGCTATTTCCTTGGGCGTTTCAAAAATCAATGTTAACACCGAGTGTCAGTTGGCATTTGCTGCTGCTACCCGTAAATACATTGAAGCAGGCAAGGACTTGCAAGGCAAGGGCTTTGACCCCAGAAAGCTTTTAGCTGACGGATGTGCCGCCATCAAGGCAACCGTTAAAGAAAAGATGGAACTTTTCGGTTCTGTTAACAAGGCTTAAATTTTAGTTTAAAATGAAAACCTCGACATTTGTCGAGGTTTTTTGTTATTCATCAATATCGGTGTTTATTGTGAATCCGCCTTTAAGATTATCATTCGTTTTGGGAATGACAATTTCTGTATCATCATCTAAAATACTGCGTTTTGGCTCTTTCACAGTTTCTACTATCTCGGGCTCATAGTTTTCCTGACGTATCCAAAGATTTATAAGTTCCTTACCCTCGGGATAACACAAACTTGCCTTACGAGTACGGGAATAAAGGGAGAAAATTATAATATACAGTAAAAGTATTAACGCCGCCAAAACGGTTATTTTAACACCCATTAAAAGTCCGGGGGTTTCATACTCAAAACGAATAACGCTGTTACCCGCTCCGACCTTTACCGCCATAAATCCTTTATTCACTTTTTCTATCGTAACGGGTGTGCCGTTTACAGTAGCACTCCAACCCTCATCATATGGGACAGAGAAGAATACGAGACTATCATTTTCACGACTAACCGCTGCTGAAAAGCCTCGACTATCGGTCTTGAATTTATATGCCGAGGTTTTGGCTCTGTCAAGACTGTTTTGTGCTATATAATCTTCGCCGTCAATTTGTCCGTATCCCATTTCATCTTCAATGTTTTCGAACATATAACCGTATTTTTCTATCTGTTTGTCGGTAAGAAGCATAGCCTTTAGCATCAGTTTGGCTCGATCTTCCTCGGTGTAATCTTCGCAGTAATCTTCACTCATATAATAGTCATAAGAAAAACCGTACGGAATATAGTTTTCGTTTTCATATATATAATATCCGCTCTCGGTTTTAACATATTTATAGCCGGACATTTTTGTTTCGTGGGTATCAGTATCAACAAAATCCTCACCGTCGATACGGTTAAGCAAATATTTCACCGATAAAAGCGGTCTTAAAGCCTCTTGCTCAATTTCTGGGCGACTTCCTACACTTCGCTCCACGCCAACATAAGAATAAAACTCAAAAATCGAGGCCGGCACTACCGAATGGAAAGCATTTATTCCGGGAAGTCCCAAATACATTGAAGTGTTATCTACACCGTCATAAACATCTACTCTAAACTGTGTTTGGTCGCCAAGGTCAACTTCACCCTCGATAAGACTGTCTATCATAACCTTTTTCTTATCATAGGAATGTGCCCTGCCCGTTATGATAAATACATTTCCGTATATTATAGAAATAATACAAACACAGATAAGCGCAACCTTGTAAAAGGTTTTTAAATTGTTCTTTCTAACCTTTAACAAGAAACCTAAAATGACCAATGACATAATCGCTATCATACATGCGATTAGGAAACGCCAAGCGTAAATATTGTCTTCACTTTGGGTGTATAGTCCAAAAGTATAGGTGCCGTCAGAGTTCTTTTGCGGGAAAAATCCTATAACAATGCTTATGGCAACAGTTAACCCTAAAACCCATTTGTAGCCGTAATTCCAGTCTGTCTTATAATCCTCAGTCAAGGTCACACTCATAAGACAAATCATTAAAATCGGCATATAATACCATCGCGCGTAATATGAGGTGTTAAAGGCATAAAAGGCGCTGTTTAAAATCGGCACGAGTGCCATAAAGATACAAATTCCTAAAAGTCTGCCAAGCCAGTTTCTTTTTCGCTCTTTGAACCAAGTGAAAACACCCACCACGCTGAAAACAGGCAACCAACCGCCCAAGGACGACCATTTGACATCGGCTCCGGGGAAGAAAACAGGGCGTGCCGGAATATCGGGCGGAAAGAAGAAGCATTGCAAAACATTACCGTATATCTGCTCTTTGCCGTAAAAAATAGCGTTCCATCCGTTTAAAAACTCTGACACTCGGTAATTATTGGTTATTGCCATAATAGCGGGGAGCAAAATTATTGCCGAAAGCAAAAGTCCTAACACCGCCTCAAAGCACAGCATAAGAAAACCGCCGACAGTAAACTTAATCGCCTTTGAACAAACCCTTACAATATAGTATATTATGCAGAAAACTACCATTCCGAAAAAGAAAAAGTAATTGCTTACAGCACATAGGCAAACCACTAACGCGAAGAAATAGCGTCTGTTTTCCGTCAACAAAAGTTCCAAACTCAGTAAAAGAAGCGGAAAGAAAACTATCGCCTCATGGAAGTGGTTAAAGAATATATTGTAAACGCTAAAACCCGAAAAGGCATATAGTATGCCGCCGAGCCTTGCCGCAGCAGATGTTCTTGTAAACCGTCTTATATACATACTTCCTGTCACAGCAGCCGAGGCGAATTTCAAAATCAGCAATGGCGCCATCAAATAGGGCACAACGCTGTTGGGGAAAGGAATTGTGAGCCAAAAGAAAGGACTTCCCAAGAGATAAAAACTGTATGAGCCTATGAAATTAGCCCCTAAATCCGTGTTCCAATTCCAAAAAATATCACCCGATTTTATAGCTCTGTGACATTCCTGATAAAAGGGTATTTGCTGAACATTAAAATCTCCGTAAAAAATAAAATATCCTTCATTCATAATCATATACGGCACAAACAAAGCCGCCGCTACCGAAAGAGCGATGACGAAGGTTGAAAGATATTTTTCTTTTTGGGGTTTAATTGCAGAAAGCTTAACTGTAGAAAAATTCATATTTTTATTTCCTTTAAAAAACTTCTCATTGAATATTATACCATTAAATGATATAATATTCAATACCTCATAGAAAAGGAGTTTTTGTTTTGGCCAATCATTTTTACGCTTTAATGTCCCGTATGAAAAATATACTTCGTTGGGGTCTGATGAGAAACACAAGACCCGAAAACTTAAGTGAACATTCTTTAGAGGTAGCTCAAATCGCCCACGCCTTAGCTCTTATAAACCGCAACCGATTTTCGGGAAATGCCGATCCTAACTTTGTGGCTGTTGCTGCTATGTACCACGATACAAGTGAAATTATTACGGGCGATATGCCCACACCCATTAAATATTATAATGAGGATATTAAGGGAGCCTACAAACAAATTGAAGCTGCTGCACAAAAGCAACTAACCGAACTGCTCCCCGAAGACTTTAGGAAAGATTTTAATTCTATTTACAATCCCGACCCTCTAACAAACCGCCTCGTAAAAGCAGCGGACAAGCTTTCCGCACTTATCAAATGCACCGAGGAACTTAATATGGGCAACAAGGAATTCGAGGTTGCTATGTCCTCTACTATGACAGCAATCCAAAAACTAAAATGCCCTGAAGCGGAAGTTTTTCTTACCGAATTTATCCCAAGTTTTTCCCTATCCCTTGACGAACAAAGAAAAATAAAATAACGCTACAAAAAACGGTGAAAATTTTCACCGTTTTTTTAATGCTTACTATTGCAAAATATTGACAACTCTGTTATAATTAATGTAAAAGGGCGAAAATTGTTAAATTTATGAAAATTTTACATTTAAAACCCAATTTTGTGTCCTGATTTTTATCAGTCAAAAGAGAAAAGGGAGGTGCTTTTGTTGCAGGATATTTCGAATACTTTTGTTGTAGCGCTTGGCGTTAGTGTAGTTTTCATTGGGCTTGTTTGCATTGTTTTGCTTTGCAAAATAGTTAGTGCAGTTTGCAGACTATCCGAAAAGAATGAAACCTTATCTTCCGAGGCTGTTTCTACAAATTCGGCGCCGGTTGCCGCCGCAGTGCAACCTATTGAAAATCGTCAGGAAATTATCGCCGCTGTTTCTGCAGTTGTTGCAGAGGAACTCGGAACTGACATTTCAGCTATCAGAATTTTATCTTTCAAAAAAATCTAATTTAAAGAAAAAGGTGTTTTAAAATGAAAAAATATAATGTTACAGTAAACGGTACTGCTTACGAAATCACTTTAGAGGTTGTTGATGCAAACGAGGTTAAGGCTGCTCCCGTAGCCGCTCCTGCTCCTGCCGCAGCTCCTGCTCCTGCTGCTCCGGTTGCTCCCGCTCCTGCAGCTGCTCCCGCCCAAGGTGGCGAATCTGTCACAGCTCCGATGCCCGGAACCATTTTGGCAGTTAATGTTCAAAACGGCGCTGTTGTTAAAAAGGGTGACGTTCTTATGATTTTAGAGGCTATGAAGATGGAAAACGAAATTATAAGCCCTGTTGATGGTACCGTAACTTCCGTTAATACTTCTAAAGGTTCTGCTGTTGAAACAGGCGCTGTTCTTTGCACTATCGCTTAATAAGACACAGCCTTAGGAGATAACTATGGAACAGATAATTGAATTTTTAAAGGGTACAGGCTTTTATCTGCTGTTTGGAAATTTGTCAGAAAACTGGCCTTCCCTTGTTATGATTGGCGTTTCTTTATTTTTATTATGGCTTGGAATCAAAAAACAGTTCGAGCCACTACTGCTTGTTGGAATTGCCTTTGGTATGCTTCTTACAAACTTAACCGCATTCACTCCATTTGACGCTATGTATCACACCGATTTATGGCAAGCATTTATGAGAGGCGAAATCGGTTATGGTGATATAATGCAGCAAGGCGGTTTCCTTGACTACCTTTATATCGGTGTTAAGACCTGTATTTACCCCTGCCTTATTTTTGTTGGCATCGGTGCTATGACAGATTTCGAACCGCTTATTTCTAACCCGAAATCACTTCTTTTGGGTGCTGCCGCTCAAATTGGTATATTCGCAACATTTTTAGGCTGTGTATACCTTGGTTTCCCGCAAGAAGCCGCCGCTTCCATCGGTATCATCGGGGGAGCTGACGGTCCTACCGCAATATACACAACCTCTAAGCTTTTCCCAAATCTTTTAGGTCCTATCGCTGTTGCGGCATACAGCTATATGGCATTGGTGCCTGTAATTCAGCCGCCTATTATGAAGTTTTTAACCACCAAAAAAGAGCGCACCATTATTATGAAGCCTCTTCGCAAGGTTTCTAAAACCGAAAAAATCGTATTCCCCATCGCTGTTACCATTTTCGTAGCATTACTCGTTCCCTCGGCTACACCGTTGGTTGGCTGTTTAATGCTTGGTAACCTTTGGAAAGAATCAGGCGTTTGCGAGCGTCTTTGCAAGACAGCCCAAAACGAGCTTATGAATATTGTGACAATTTTCTTAGGTATTTCCGTTGGTGCTACCGCTACCGCCGAGGCATTCCTTAATATCCAAACCCTCAAGATTATGGGTATGGGTATCGTAGCGTTCGGCATGGGTACCGCAGGCGGCGTTTTGTTGGCTAAATTTATGAACTTGTTTACCAAAAACAAAATCAACCCCCTTATCGGCTCTGCAGGTGTATCTGCAGTTCCAATGGCTGCCCGTGTTTCACAGTCGGTTGGTCAAAAAGAAAACCCCTCCAATTTCCTACTTATGCACGCTATGGGACCCAACGTTGCCGGTGTTATCGGCTCAGCTATAGCCGCAGGTGTCCTGATTGCATTGTTCGGATAATCAGTTAAAGGAGATATATAATGGAAAATAAAAAACTATTTATAACCGATACTATCCTTCGTGATGCTCACCAGTCTCAGGCTGCAACACGAATGAGAATCGAAGATATGATTCCCGCTCTTGAAAAGCTTGACAAAATCGGCTACTGGTCGGTTGAGTGCTGGGGCGGTGCTACCTTCGACTCCTGTATGCGTTTCTTGAACGAAGACCCTTGGGAAAGACTTCGTACAATCAAAAAGCATATGCCCAACACCAAGCTTCAAATGTTGCTTCGTGGCCAGAATCTTTTGGGCTACAAGCACTATGCTGACGATGTTGTTGAGGCTTTCGTTGCTAAATCCATTGAAAACGGTATTGATGTTATCCGTATTTTCGATGCACTCAATGATGTTCGCAATATTGAAGCCGCTATCAAGGCAACAAAGAAATACGGCGGTATTTGTGAAGCAGCACTTAGCTACACCGAAAGCCCCGTTCACAATGAGGATTATTTCGTAGACCTTGCAAAACAGCTCGAAAAGATGGGTGCAGATGTTATTTGTATTAAGGATATGGCAAATCTGCTTTTACCCTATGACGCATATTCTTTAGTTAAAAAGCTTAAAGAAAATGTTAAGTGCCCAATTCACCTTCACACCCACAACACCACAGGTACAGGCGATATGACCTACTTGATGGCTGTTCAAGCAGGTGTTGATATTGTTGACTGTGCATTATCTCCCTTTGCAAACGGTACTGCTAACCCATCTACCGAGGCTTTGGTTGCTACATTACAGGGCACCGAGTATGATACAGGTCTTGACCTTAACGCTTTAGGTGAGGTTGCTACACACTTCAGAGGCGTTGCTGACAAAATGAAGGCTGAGGGTATACTTGACCCCAAGGTGCTTAATGTTGACACTAAAACTCTTATTTACCAAGTTCCCGGCGGTATGCTTTCAAACCTTTTATCACAGTTAAAGCAGGCTAACGCTGAGGACAAGTACTATGATGTTTTGGCTGAGGTTCCGAAGGTACGTGAAGACTTTGGTTTCCCTCCCCTCGTAACACCTACCAGTCAGATAGTTGGTACTCAGGCTGTTCTTAACGTGCTTTCAGGCGAGCGTTACAAGATGATTACCAAAGAGTCTAAAGCTCTTCTTCGCGGTGAATACGGTAAATTGCCCGCTCCCGTTAATGAGGATGTACGCAAAAAGGCAATTGGTGATGATGCTGTTATCACACGCCGTCCTGCAGACCTTTTAAATCCTGAGCTTAAAGCTTACGCTGAGGAAATGAAAGAAAAGGGCATCGGCAAGAGTGCGGAAGACGTACTAAGCTACGCATTGTTCCCACAGGTTGCTGAAAAATTCTTTGCGCTTCGTGACAAGGCTCCGGTTGATGAAAACGCTGTGAGAACCCTTATTGTTGAGGATATTTCAGAATAAACTTAAACGCCCATTTTAAATGGGCGTTTTTATTTAATATACTACTTGAAAAAGCATATAATCACATTATAATGATTGTAGTTAGACGAAACGCTAAAAAGCGTTTCACAAAGCCACTTTTCAAGTGGCTTTAGCAAAATCAAAATATTTCATTTGATTTTGCACGACAATCATTGCAATGGAAAAGGACAAATTTTTAGTGAAAATTTGTCCCAAAATCAAAGATTTTGTGGCGAAACAGGGTTGTTTCGCCTAACCTTTTACATTATAATATAAAGTGTAAGCATTTCTTTTATTTGATGGTATATATACTCTGCTTGTTCTATCGGCAAAGGATTTTTACCTGAACCTATTTCGACCGTAAAACCCGGACGGGAAAACTCTTTGATAAACCAGTCCTTAAAGCCACCGCCCGTTGCTATTGTGATGGGCACATCAAGAGCATAACCTGAGCTTGAGGCTAAAATTTCCGCCATTTTACGGGATTTTGCAGGGGTTTTTCTGCCATAGTCCCAATAAATAACCTCACCTTGAGAATGAAGCGCCATACAATGTCTTATATTCTGCCTTTGACAAAGGTTTACCAAGGCTTGTGTTTCAGGCTCACTGTGCGGTTTGTGGCCGCCGAAACGTGTCGGTGCAGGGCCTATTATTCCAAGCTCCCGCTCCTTTTTGTGAAGCTGTTCCCAACCAGCATCAAAGTTGTGGTTTATATCAACCCCTCTAAGATTTGCATTCCAATGCGAAAAATCTCCTCGGCACAAGCCTTCTATTTTTTCGGCAAATTCACCGCAGACTTTTTTTCCTAAAAGCGAAATGTCACAGCCGTCAGGATTAAGACAGGGCACAAATATTACCCCACGGCCTCGCAAAGCCTTGTTTACCCTGATGTCACACAAATAGCCGTCATTTTTAATAGCCTCACACAGTTGTTCAATGTACATTAAAAGCACCGTCGAGGTTATTCTTTCACTTCCGTGAACACCCGCAACTATCAGAGCATAACTGTCCCCAGAGCCGATTTTTAAAGCGGGAATTCCCTTACCGCCACAGCTTTTTCCGATTATACTCATTCGTATAAATTTATATCTTTCCACAAGGCTGTCAATAACCTT
>JAZONB010000095.1:0-5347 GCA_045654305.1 Acutalibacteraceae bacterium
AGCGCAATACAAGCGAATATACCCGTAAAACTTTTTGAAATAGAGTATTTAACTCCGGGTGTTACTGTGTTTGGACTTTCGTTTATGACACTCTTTTCGGCAACAATTATTGCCAAAGACAGAGCAAGCTCGCTTTTGCAACGATTATATACAACACCACTAAGCCCCATTGATTTTATTTTAGGTTATACACTACCTATTTTGCCTATTGCGGTAGCTCAAAGTGTTATTTGTTATATAGCTGCAATAATTTTGGGACTTGATATTACAGTTAATATTTTATATGCGGTTGTTTTAATAATTCCGGTTTCTATACTATATATTGCCTTGGGACTTCTTTGTGGAAGTGTGTTTACCGACAAACAGGTAGGCGGTATCTGCGGAGCGCTTCTTACCAACCTATCGGCGTGGGTATCGGGAATTTGGTTTGACCTTGATTTGGTCGGTGGTGTCTTTAAAAAGATTTCTTATGCTCTCCCGTTTGTTCACGCGGTTGATATGGAAAGGGCAGCGCTTAAAGGCGATTTGGCGGGCATTTTTCCGCATTTATGGTGGGTACTGGCATTCGCCGCAGTACTTTTCGTAGCGGCAGTTTTACTTTTCCTTAGACAAATGAAAAAACAATAATTGAAGAAGCACCCTATGACATAGGGTGCTTTTTATATAATCAAAATTTTTCGAAAACTATTGACAAAAAGGGAAAGATAGCATATAATACAATTAACAATTAGGTTAAATGTTAAAGGAGTGAATGTTATGGGATTGCAGCACACACTAAAAGCTCTTGCTGACCCGATACGCCGTGAGATACTTAATATGCTTAAAAAGGGCAGAATGTCTGCAGGGGAGATTACAAAACATTTTTGCGTAACAGCCCCGTCTATTTCGAGACACCTGTCAGTCTTGGCAGAAGCTGATTTGATAAGAGATACACGTGAGGGAAAATTCATATTTTATGAAATTAACACTTCAGTTTTGGAAGAAACTATGTTATGGATTGCCGATTTGAAAGGAGATGGCGAAAATGATTAAAGAGAACAAAGTAAAGATTATTTTATCATCTATTGTTACTCTTCTGCCTTGCTTGTTTGGAGTTATTATGTGGAATAAATTACCCGAGATGGCACCAATTCATTGGGGAGCGGACGGTAATGTTGACGGATTAGGGTCAAAGGCTTTTGCAGTCTTTGGTTTACCTTCTATTTTGTTAGTGATTCACTTAATATGTTTGTTTTTCACCTCTTTAGATAAGAATCAAAAAGGGCAGAACAAAAAAGCACTTGGTATAATTTTTTGGATTATTCCATTTCTTTCGTTGCTTGTAAATGCAGTTACTTATTCTGCTATGCTTGGTAAGGAATTTAGTCTAACTATGGTTATGCCGTTATTGTTTGGTGTATTGTTTGCTTATATTGGTAACTACTTGCCGAAAATCAAGCAAAACAGAACGCTTGGAATTAAAATTCCTTGGACATTTAGTAACGAAGAAAATTGGAATAAAACCCATAGGTTCGGCGGGAAAATATGGTTTTTCGGAGGCTTGGTGATTATATTCGCCGCTTTTCTCCCACTAAAAATTATGGTAACAGCTTTGGTATCGTTAATGATTTTAATGATAGTGGTACCAATGGTGTATTCTTATCTGCTTTACAGAAAACACAAAAAAGAGGGAGTAGAATATAACTTTATACCGAGAGGAAAGGCAGAAAAAACAGCTGTGAGAATAACCTCAGTTGTTGTTCCGTTAATTCTAATCGGCACTATGGTGCTGATGTTTACAGGGAATATAAATGTTAGGTTTGAGGAAACTTCATTTACTATAACCGCTAGTTATCACTCAGATTTAGAGGTTGATTATTCTGAAATAGATTCCCTCGAATACCGTGAACACTTCGATGCAGGAATGAGAACATACGGTTTTAGCTCGGCAAGGCTTTCTTTGGGTACGTTCCAGAATGATGAGTTCGGTTCTTACACACGTTACACTTATACAGGAAATAAAGAGGCAATTGTATTAAGGGTTGATGAGAAAATTCTTGTTATCAGCGGAAAAAATGATGCCAAAACTCGAGAAATATATCAAAAACTTTTTGAAAAAGTGTAATGAAATAACTTATGAAAACAGCGGTGACATTTATTGTCACCGCTGTTTTCTGTATATTTACAATAGATTTTTTAAAACTAAAAAGGAATAAATCTAAGGGGAAATTAAATTGTCGTTAATTCAATGTGATGATGCGTGCTACTATCAAAAGGACGGTTTTTGCGGTTTAGAGCATTTTTCAATCGTTAATTCGGTAGGGAACGAATGCCCTCATTTTAAACCGACTAATTTAAATCAAATCAATAGCATCTTTAAGGCTTCTGACACCGCAAAGCTCTAAATCCGCAGGGCAACTGCTTATTTGTTTAAGTGAAGATTTAGGCAAAATACAACGTGTAAATCCGAGACGGGCAGCCTCGCTTATACGGGAATTTACCCTCGGCACCGAACGAATTTCACCTGAGAGTCCGATTTCACCGAAAACAATAGTTTTTTCATCAATCGGAATATCTTTAAGTCCTGAAATTAAGGAAAGAGCAACTGCAAGGTCTGCGGCAGGCTCGTCTGCTCTCATACCGCCGACAATATTTATATAAGCATCGTGGTTACTGAAATTAACACCAATTCGCTTTTCAAGTACAGCCAAGAGCAAATTTAGTCTGTTATAATCAAAACCGGTTGCAGTTCTTCTAGGATTACCAAAACCGCTTGGCGTTGCAAGACCTTGTACCTCGGCTAAAATTGGTCTTGTACCCTCCATTATGCAGGTTATACAGCCACCCGAAACATTACTCATTCTGCCCGACAACAGCATTTCAGACGGGTTAGGTACTTCGCTGAGTCCTGTTTCGGTCATTTCGAATACGCCGATTTCATTCGTCGAGCCGAATCTGTTTTTAATACCACGCAAAATACGATAGGACTGGTTTCTTTCACCCTCGAAATAAAGCACTGTGTCAACAATATGCTCCATAACCTTAGGACCTGCAATATCGCCGCCTTTGTTGACGTGGCCTACAATAATAATCGGAATTTCAAGGCTTTTACCTGTGCGAAGAAGCATATTGGTGCATTCTCTGACCTGAACAATACTACCGGGAGCTGAGGAAAGCTCAGCAATTTGCATTGTTTGTATCGAGTCAATCATAACAAGGTCGGGCTTTGCGGTTTTTATGTATTCACAAACGGAAAATGTATCGGTTTCGGTCATGACCGAAACGCTGTCACCTTTAACACCGATTCTTTCTGCACGCATTTTAATTTGTGTTGCAGATTCTTCGCCCGATACATAAAGAATTTTCAAACTGCTTTGTAATGCATTGCAAATCTGTAGAAGTATTGTGGATTTTCCAATTCCAGGGTCACCGCTAAGCAGAGTTACAGAGCCCTTGACAATACCGCCGCCTAACACTCGGTCTAATTCGTCAATGTCGGTGATGTATCTTGGCTCGCTACTTATATTGATTTGTGAGAGGGGAGTGGCGGTAGTTTTTGTACTGCCGATTCGAGTAATATCCGATTTGTTTTTGCTAAAGGATATAATTTCTTCCTCTAATGTGTTCCAAGCATTACAACCGGGACATTTTCCCAACCATTTGGATGATTCATATCCACATTCAGTACAGATAAAAACCGTTTTAGCTTGAGGTGACATTATTTTTAACTCCTTTGTTTGAAAAATAATCTGTTATTCCTAAAAAACAGCAAAAAGCCATTTTCTTTTGATATTCAGTATCTTTAAGCAGTTCTAATTCTGCTTTGTTGCTCAAAAAACCGCATTCGACAAGTACGGCGGGGATAGTGGCATTGTATAAAAGATAGGTGCTTTTGGTAGCTTGCTTGTTAACACGGGTGTTTTGCGGTTGCAAAAGGTTAACGATAGAACGCTGAATTGACTCGCCTAACACCTTTGATTCGGCAATTTTACCATTATAAAAGACCTGTGAGCCGTTTGCTGCTGATGTTGTGAACTTGTTTAAATGAATACTCACAAAAACTGCATCGGGGTAATCACTCATAAGCGCCAATCGGTTTTTAAGGTCACTTTTTTTGCGTATCGGTATGGTGTTGGTTTCCACATCATCGGTCGAAACATCGGTTTCACGGGTCAGAATAACCTTAAAACCGGCAGATTTAAGCATTTGAGCCAGACACAGGGAAATTTTAAGATTTATATCTTTTTCAACTGTGCCGTCAGGCGCAACCGCTCCGCCATCAAAACCACCGTGACCGGCGTCTATCAACACGACCTGTTGGAAGTTTAGCTTTGCTGAGGTGGTCATAAATTTTTCATTAAAACCCACTCCGCAAATAAGAGCAACAACAAGTAGTAATACCAGACTAAAAGTAACATTTATTTTGATTTTCACTGTACCACCCCACATATAAAAATATGTTTTTTGTATGTGGGGTAGAACATACTGTAATTATTATAATGGTTATGGTTAGTCGAAACATCTCTGTTTCGACAGAAAATCTTTGATTTTGTGACAAATTTCTTTTGAAATTTGTCCATATCCATTGCAATGAGTGTTGTGCAAAATTAAATTACAAAATTTAATTTTGCCAAAGCCACCTTTTAAGTGGCTTGTCGAAGCGCTTTTCAGCGTTTCGACAAACTACAATCATTATAAAACAAGCAAACGCTTTTTTCAACAACGTAATATAAAAATCAATAATTACTTGAGATTTAACCTTCATATTGAGTTTTATGATAACTTTCTTAATCATCTGCTCTGTCACTTTTTGGATATACTCTTTGTACTCGGGATATTTTCTATAAGCTCATTAAAGAGTGTGATTAAAAGGTCGTTTGCAGCTTTGCTTGTTGGATAACCAAGAATCGCTTTAGGACAAAGTTCCTTAAACTTCCCGACAAGCAAGCTTTGAATTTGAATATAACTAAGCCAAAACCACAGACGAGGTTGTCTGTGGTTTTAAATATTGTTGAGCCTATTAACATACTCACGCATTTCCTGTTTTGAGTTAACAGAATGTGTGCCGTCTATTATTTCTTTCTTTTTTTCTTCGCTAAGCCCTGCGAACTTTTGCATAGCCTCTGGGTTTTGTGCTAAGACAAAAGAAAATCCAACAGGCAGTTCATTTTGTTTCATTATTTTTCCTCCAAAAAAGATTTCAATTATATTTTATCTCTTTTTGTGAAACTCTATACTTTCCAACTTTCACATATTGGGGAAATAAAGTGCAAATAATAAAAAAAATCAAAAGGAGAGTAATATGGCACACAAATCTGAAATTTTAAAAAAGCGGCAAACATATCCTATTAGTCTGCCTGCGATAAAT
>JAZONB010000096.1:0-10999 GCA_045654305.1 Acutalibacteraceae bacterium
ATACGCTTTTTGGTTTTTTTGTAATATGCGACCTGTATTATGTCGGATAAAGCCTCTAAAAAATAGGTTATGCCTGCAAATATCAGCAAAATCGGTCTTCCTATTCCAAATGACACTGCAACAACCATACCGCCCAAGAACATCGAGCCGGTATCGCCCATAAATACCTTTGCCGGTTTTGCATTCCAATAAACAAATCCTACACACGCTCCACCTAAGGCAGAAGCTATTGTATTTGTAGAAAAAATACCCAACAAGCCTGCTCCCATCATAAAACAGCAAGCCACTATTACAGTGACCGAAGCGGCAAGACCGTCAATTCCGTCTGTGAGGTTAACAGCGTTAGTGAACCCATAAATAAACATTAAGGCTATCGGCCAAAAAAGCAAACCCCAACCGCTTACAATGTTTATATCTCCAACGAAAGGAATGTATGTAGTATGCATTCCACCAACGCAAAGCGCAGTCAGATAAGCTGCCGAAACCAAAAGCTGTAAAAATGTTTTTTGTCTTGCAGTGAGTCCTAAATTTTGTTTTTTAACTACTTTTACATAGTCATCCGCAAAACCAATAGCCGCCATACAAAGCGCCATAAATATTCCTGCAATAAAATTGGTAAGCCTAAACGAATCGGATAATTCTAAAGAGAACTGCTTTTCAGCAATAGCGGAATAGCCAAATGCCGCAGCCAATCCCACAAGAACACCTGCAATCATCATAACGCCGCCCATTGTGGGTGTACCCTGTTTTTCCTTATGCCAATTAGGACCTTCTTCGAGAATGGTCTGACCGAATTTTAATCTTCTAAGATACGGAATCACAAAATAACCTAATGCTACGGTCACTGCAAAAGATATAACAGCCGCTACAATTGAAGTTAAATCCACTTTTTATACTTCCCTTCGTTTATATTTCTCGCAAAGCTTCTGCTACAATTTCACGTTCATCAAGGTGAATTGTGCCGTCTGCTAAAATCTGATATGTTTCATGGCCCTTTCCTGCCAATACAACAATATCACCATCTTTAGCAATGCTAATCGCATACTTAATTGCTTCAATTCTGTTTTCAATAACCTTATATGGTGTAGGTGTTCCTTCAACACCAACAAGAATATCATCAATAATACTCATCGGGTCTTCGCTTCTTGGGTTATCGCTCGTGATGATTACAAAATCAGCATACCTAGTGGCAATACTGCCCATTATAGGTCTTTTTGTTTTATCACGGTCGCCACCACAACCAAACATAGCAATAATTCTGTTTTTCTTACATTCATTAAAGGTTTTGAGTATATTTTTCAATCCGTCAGGAGTATGAGCATAATCAATAATAACGGTGAAGTCCTTACCCGTAGGAACAACCTCTGCTCTGCCCTTAACGCCTTGAAGTGACTCCAACGATTCTGCTACCTTATTTACATCAAATCCCAACTCAACCGCACAACAAATAGCGCATAGCGAGTTATACACAGTAAACTTTCCGCTTGTATTCACTTTAATATGCTGTAAAATATCATCACTCACAAGCTCATATTCCACACATGCGGGTCGGTAATTCACTGCCTTAGCGCTAAAGGTTGAATCATTACCTGTTGAATAGGTAACGATTTTACAATCAAGCCCGTCAACTAACCTTGTAGCATATTCATCATCACTGTTAACTACCGCGGTTTTGCACATAGTAAATAGTTTTTTCTTGGCCTCAAGATAGTTATCCATTGTGATATGATAATCTAAATGGTCTTGGGTGAGATTAGTAAACATAGCAACCTCAAACTCCAAGTCATAAACACGACATTGGTCTAACGCGTGGGAAGAAACCTCCATAATGACATAGTCACAACCCTTATCTTTCATTAAAGAAAAGAGTGAATTAAGGTCATAAGCATTAGGTGTGGTATTACTTGTAGGAATTACCTCTTGACCTATCATATTCTGTATTGTACCGACCAAGCCTACCTTATGCCCTGCCGATTCCAAAATATTTTTGAGCATATATGTGACCGATGTTTTGCCGTTGGTACCCGTTACCCCAATAAGTTTGAGATTTTTAGCAGGATTTCCAAACCAATTAGCGCACATTGTCGCAAAAGCAGCATGAGTGTCCTCTACGATAATTTGATTCTCGATTCCAAGTTCTTTTTCGGCCACAATTACAGCCGCACCTTTTTCCAAGGCCATTTGTGCATAATCATGACCATCACTAAGACTTCCGACAATGCACACAAAGGCACAGCCGGGTTTTACTGTGCGCGAGTCACAAGAAACTCCGCTGATTTCTAATTCCTTTAAATTATCATTACACTCAATTAAATCGAAAAGTTTCATTTCTTCACCTTTTTAGCCATCTACTGCTGAATCATCTCTAAAATATACTGTAACTATCGTACCGGCATTAACCGAAGTTCCCGCGTCAATACTTTGTCGATAGGATTTGAGTCCGCCCGATGTTGTATTTCCGGAAAACTCTATGTTAATTCCACTTTGAGCTGCCATCTTATTTACTTCGGTCGCTGTCAAACCCGTGAGGTTAGGAACAGTAACCGTTTTATCATCAGTTTCTTCGGTGTAAAGTACAACTACACCGCCACTCAAAATTCTATTTCCGGCTTCGGGCAGTTGTCTCACTATCTTCTCGCCCTTGCCTTGAATTTGATACTGAAGCTTTGCCGATGAAAGCTTGGCTTTTGCATTATCAACAGTATCTCCTACCATTTCAGGAACTGTTGTAGCAAGATTTTTAAGTTCGCTTTCGGTGTAGCTTGGCTCATATCCCAAATACGGAAGAATGTCTGTCATTATCTTTCCGTTAACAGGCGCTGAAATTACACCGCCGTAATATTTATCGCCCTTTGGCTCATCTAAAAGAACTAAAACCGCAACCTCGGGGTCATCAGCAGGGGCAACCGAAACGCAAGAGCCAACATACAAGTAAGTATCACCTGTTGCCTGGATTTTAGATACCTTTTGTGATGTACCCGTTTTTGCACCAACCTTATATCCTGCAACCAAAGCATTTTTTGCGCCGTTTTCAGCGACGAACTGCATCAATGTTCTTAGTGTTGCCGAAGTGCTTTCGGATATAACCTGACGCTTATACCCTGTATTTGTAGTTTTTACAGCCTTACCGTTTTCATCCAACATCTTTTCTACCAAATGCGGTCTTACGAGATAACCACCGTTTACGCACGCTGCGGCGGCTGTTATTAACTGCATTGGAGTAATATTAAAGGTTTGACCGAACGAGGTCGATGATAATTCAACCGGCCCCATTTTAGCCTCAGCGTGATATGTGGAATTCGCTTCACCCGGAAGGTCAATTCCCGTTTTTTCGGTCAATCCAAATGCTTTAAAATACTTAGAGAAGGTGCTTATACCTATCTGCTGTCCTATGGTTATAAAAGCGGGGTTGCAAGAATTCGACATTGACTGTGCTAATGTTTGAGTTCCATGTCCTTGACGCTTGTGACAATTATAATGCTGACCTGCAACCGTAGTACTGCCGTTGCAGTAGAAAGTATTATTTTCGTTTATCAAATTTTCTTCAATACCAATAGCGGCTGTCACAATTTTAAATACAGAACCAGGCTCATAAGTGTCAGAAACTGCTTTGTTACGCCATTGACGGTTTAAAAGCTCATTTTCTTTTTTAGCTTTCTCATCCTCGTCTTCAATTTCAGAAACCAACTTTTGTTCAGATTCTGACAATGTAAACGGACTGTTAGGGTTAAAATCTCCCTTTACTGCCATTCCGAGAACTGCGCCCGTTTTTACATTCATAATTATTGCGGCGCCACGCTCAGCAATTTTGTTTTCAGCAATAGCCGCTTCCAAATATTTTTCTGCGGTATATTGAATATAGGAGTCCAAGGTAAGGACTAAGGATTTACCCTTTGTAGCCTCCTCAACCCTTTCATAAGTAAGCGGCATATCAGTTCCCGCGGCGCTTTTTGCCGCTACCACTCTGCCCGCAATGCCTGTGAGTTCATTATCATAATAACTTTCAATGCCACCGAGTCCTTGGTCATCAGAACCAACAAAACCCAGTACCACCGATGCAAGAGTATCATTTGGATAATAACGCTTTGTAGTTTCATCTAAGCCTACATATCTGACAAGTTCTAAATCTTCATACCTTTCATCACTTAAAAATTCTCTTACCTTATCAGCCACACTTTTATCTATCTTCTTTTTAACGATTACATAATACGAACGCTTTTCGGTTTGCTCGTAAACCTTGTCATACTCAAGTTCAAGTATTTCCGATAGATTTTCTGCAATGGTTTTCTTGACAAGTTCCTTATCGCCTTCATCGTCTATCTTGTGAATTCCATTTGGAGTTATGTAAACCGTCCAAGCTGTTGTACTACGAGCTAAAACCTGCATATTTTTATCGTAAATATCCCCTCTTGGGGCTGTTATTAAACTGTCATATAGCTGTTGCTCCGAAGCCTCAGCCTGATATTTTTCTCCGTTCATAATCATTATGTTAACCAGTCTGACGCCGGAGATACCCGAAAATAATATGATAACCGACAACATCACAATAAAAATGCGAGTAATCATTTCTTTACCGGGTTTAACAGTCATTTCTTTTCCTCCGTTTCAATACAAAATAAAGTCGAATACGAGAGTCGGAAAATTCCACTCTCGTATACTAATATATTATTATTGATTCTTCTATTATTACTCCGACACCATAAGTTTTCCGTCAGAGGTTTTACATGCATCGTTATTGTTCACACGAATGTAAACCACATTTTCTTTTTCGGGTTTTCGCATACCTAATTGCACAGCCTCAAGCTCTAAATTAGCATAGGATATTCTCCGTTGCATCTCAACCTCAAGCTCGGTTTTTTCGCTATCCAATTCAGCTATTGCTGCTTTAACCTCGTTGATATTGGAATTTACCTCGTTTATTTGAAGTCGCAAAGCTATATTTCCACAAAGACCTGCCAAAACGATAAATGCAGTAAGCACCAATAATGCAGGTGCCGAAACCGCTTTTGTTGCAGCCTTTTTGCGATTTTTATAATTTCTTCTCACATTGGGCATTACAACAATATTATCATTACTATTGGTTACGGTTGCAGGCTTCGGTGCAAACATACCAAAATCATAAGCAAGGCTGTCGTTATAATACTTAATATTATTCACTTGTAATGCTCCTTTATAGTTTAATTCTTTATTATTACCCTCAATTTAGCACTTCGACTGCGAGGGTTGTCCTCGAGCTCTTTTTGGGTAGGCTCTATCGCCTTTCTGGTAAGCAGATGTCCTCTTGGTTCTTTTCCGCAAACGCAAACAGGAAAATCTGGCGGACAGGTACAGCCTGTACAAAACTCCTTGAACTTTTGCTTAACAATTCTATCTTCCAACGAATGAAATGTGATAATCGCTAAAACGCCGTCTTTATTAAGAAGATTAAATGCTTTATCCAAAGCTTCGTTCAAAACATCAAGTTCAGCATTAACTGCAATTCTCAAAGCTTGGAAACATTTTCTTGCGGGGTGCCCATCTCGTCTTGCGGAATATGGCACAGCGTTAGCTATAATTTCCGCCAACTGTAATGTTGTATTTATTTCTTCTTTTTCTCTTGCCTTTACAATTTTTGAGGCAATTTGTTTGGAAAACTTCTCTTCACCAAAGCGAATGAAGATGTCTCTTAATTCATTTTCACTAAAATTATTGACAATATCTTTAGCTGTTATTCCGCTTTTGCTCATTCTCATATCTAAGGGAGCGTCCTTATGATACGAGAAACCTCTCTCAGCGGTGTCAAGCTGATACGAGGAAACACCTAAATCAAGGAGTATACCATCGACTCCGTCAACACCTTGTTCCCCTACAACCTCATCCATACGGCTGAAGTTACTGTGTATAACCTTGGCGGGTAAGCCACTTAGTCGCTCAGAGGCAATCTTTACAGCATCAGGGTCTTGGTCAAGAGCCAAGAGCAAACCGTCTTTTAATTTTTTTGCTATTTCTTTCGAATGTCCCGCCCCACCGGCAGTACCATCAATATATATACCATCGGATTTAATATTTAACGCATCAATACATTCATTCAATAAAACCGATATATGTTTAAATTCCATTTAGAAATCGAACTCCTCAAGACTTGAAGCTATAGCCTCAAAGGTAGTGCTTTCCTTTTCTTTTTCCCAAGTCTTGCTATCCCAGATTTCGATATTAGTATCCATACCGATTATATGAACCTCGCTATCAAAACCTGCATACTCACGAAGCGGTGTGGGAACTAAAATTCTTCCCTGAGTATCAAACTCCACATTAAAAGCCCCATCATACAAAAAGCGTTTTACATTACTCGACTTTGCCGCAGGCATACTGCCAAGCTTTTCAACAAACAGCTTCCACTGTTCCATTGAATAAACACAAATACAGCCCTTGCCGAATATACCTTTACAGATAATGAAGTTTTCTCCTAATTCTTCTCTAAAGGCAGACGGAATGAAAACTCTGCCTTTCTTATCAATCTTATGGTCGTATCCTCCGAAAAGCACAGTTCTCACCTCCGATTTCACCACTTTAAAACACTTTAATGGTTTTTTAATGCACTTTTCACCACTTATTTGTATTATATACCCACTTTTTTTAAAAATCAAGTGTTTTTTTTGATTTTAGGCGGAAAATTTAAATTTAGGATAAATGCATAAAAAAACGCCCGACAATCGGTCGTTTTGACCGGTTGTCGGGCGTGTGTAATATTTATTATTTATTTTTTTCTTCGTTGTACTTAGCTACAACACTCTTAATTTTATCGGCGGGGTCAAGAAGCTTGCTGATAGAATTATCATAGTTAAGGGTGTCAATTAACAATGCAATATATTTAGACATATTCACACTGCAATACCAGTCACGGCTTAACAATTCATCGCTTTGATAAATGAGGTTTGTGGTGAATATCTTATCGATAAGACCCTTTTCATAGTATTCATCAAATTTATCAAGACCCTCAACAAACAAACCGAATGTTGAGAAAATGAAAATTCTGCCTGCTCCCTGTTCTTTAAGCTTAGCAGCAATATCGAGCATCGACTCACCTGAAGAAATCATATCGTCAACAAGGATTAAATCCTTGCCTTTTATATCGTTACCTAAGAATTCGTGAGCCTCAATGGGGTTTTTGCCGTTAACAATTACGGAGTAGTTGCGGCGCTTGTAGAACATACCAAGCTCTAAACCTAAAACAGAGGAATAATAAATACAGCGACCCATACCACCCTCGTCAGGCGAAACTATCATAGTATGGTCACGGTCAAGTTTAACATCGGGAACAGTTCTTAGCAAAGCTTTAATCATCTGATAGCTTGCCTGAACATTGTCAAAACCGTCAAGAGGAATAGCATTATTAACTCTGGGGTCGTGAGCGTCAAAGGTGATGATGTTCTTAACACTCATTGCAACAAGCTCTTGCAAAGCCATAGCGCAGTCCATAGACTCTCTTGCGCTTCTTCTATGCTGTCTGCCCTCGTAAAGCATCGGCATAATAACTGTGATTCTTCTTGCTTTTCCTCCCAAAGCCGCAATAATACGCTTTAAATCCTGAAAATGGTCATCAGGACTCATAGGTACTGTCATTCCATACATCTTGTATGTAACATTATAGTTAAAGCAATCACAGATTATATAAACATCAAGACCTCTTGCGGTGTGGTTCAAAACCGCTTTAGCTTCACCTGTTCCAAAACGAGGACAATTAGCCGAAACCACGAAAGAATCCTCTTCATTTATATTTCTCCAATTTTTAAGGTAGAAATCCACCTGTGAAGAAATATCCTCACATCCGCGCATACTGATAATCGCCATATCACCATAAGGTGAGTGCTTAAAATCAACAGTTGCCATTTTTTAAACCTCCGTAATTTGTAATAATTATATAATACCATATATTAGAATATAAAAAAAGACTTTTTTGAAAAAATATTACATAATTTTTGCTCTTTTTTCTTAGGAGTTTTGGTCAAAATCATAACTACTGGACGTGCCGGTAGTATTCGTTACACAACAAAAAAACAGGTAGATTTTTAATCATCTACCTGCTAAATTGAAAATATTTTAATTTTCGTGGGTTCATTTCTCTGCAAAAGGTCAAAAACGGCATTTTGCACCGATGGAACGTCCCCTATTTTTTGAGGGTGAAAAAGTCCGCAAACCCGCATAAATACTAAAAAAAGAGGGTGCACTGAAATCGTACACCCATTTTGACTTTTACGAACTATTATGATGCCGTGCCATATTATTCTATTTAATCAAAATTGAATCACCATTATCTAAAAGTTCAACAAAAAAGGGATGTTCCAAACCCGATTCATTTGGTGAATGATATGTAAATTTCAGTTTATTATCCGCTTTGAAAATCATACCATGCCCTCCATCATTATCAATAATTGGTGGCAAGTGAGTAAAATCCGTACCAATTTCACCATCTTTAAATCTAACAAGCATTTCGGCATATTGTTCCTTAATAAATGAAGACCAAATCATAAGCAGTTCTCCAACTTGTGTTCGGTACATAAACGGTCCATCTGTAACAAAATGACCTGTTCCTTGATGTCTATCCACCCAAGGACATGAAGATGCTGCAAAGATAGTAACCGGTTCCGTTATTCTTTCTGTTAATTCAGCGTTCAATTGAGCAAAGCATATTGTTCCATCAACAATCTGTGCGTGCTCGTGGCAAAATACGATATATGCTTTGCCATCTTTCCCTATATATAATGTTCCGTCAAGGCATTCCCAATTTTCCGGAGTCACAGCTCCGTTGCTGTGGGGAACAAATGGTCCTAACGGACTATCAGATTTAAGAATGTAAGTTCCTTTCTTGCCATTTTCTTGTGTAAAGGTGGAAAACATATAAAACTGTCCATTATATTTATGTACTTCCGGCGCCCAATTTACCCCTTTGTTTAAATTATATGTTTCCGAGGAAAAACATTCTACCGGCTCACTCCAATTAACTAGGTCATAAGATGTATAAACATCAAAGCCGCCCGAACGTACGGCAAAATTCCTTGCGCGTGAACCGTACATATAATATCGACCGTTTTCGAACAAAACAAATGGATCTCGAATGTTTATCGCATTACCTTTCACAGTTTTCATCCCCTTTTCTTACGGCTAATTATAGCACAAGATGAATTCAAACGCAAGGAAAACGCGATGTCAAATTCGCCTCTAAAACTGCCCAAAGGGCAATATCACTCGGTGTTAGCCGAATATGACTGCGTAGCAATATCTCTCCCCGAAGGCGAATATAACTGAAAAAGACGATTGCTTTCGCAATCGTCTTTTTCTTGGTGGGAGATGGTGGATTCGAACCACCGAAGGCGAAGCCAGCAGATTTACAGTCTGTCCCCTTTGGCCACTCGGGAAATCTCCCATATTAAATTTTAATGGAGCTGGTGGACGGACGCAGCCTTTTTTCAAAAGTCTGCCGTGCTCGTGGCATAGCCACTTCACACTTCGCGTCTAAAAACATCACACCGTGATATTTTCTTAACGCCGCTCACCCTCTCAGGCTTCGAGTCCGGATTAAGGACTCATAAAAATAATGGAGCTGGTGGACGGACTCGAACCCCCGACCTGCTGATTACAAATCAGCTGCTCTACCAACTGAGCTACACCAGCATTTTCAGCGCCTAAATACTATACCATAAATGCCTTAAATTGTCAAGCATAAATTAAGAAAAAACTGCATAAATAAAGCAAACAGACCGTTACATTTTTAAGCTGTAACGGTCATAACTTTCATTACAAAAATTAAGCGTTAGCTTTGTTAAAACGAGTTACAATTGCAGATTTCTTTCTTGCTGCATTATTCTTATGAATAATACCCTTGGAAGCCGCCTTGTCGATTTTCTGAACAGCGATATCAACAACTTCTGCCATGTTATCAGCCTTAGCATTGATAGCGGCATCAGCCTTTTTGATAGCAGTTCTTAAATCAGAACGGTAAGCTTTATTGCGCTCGTAGTTAGCTTTGCTTACAAGAACTCTTTTCTTAGCAGATTTAATATTCGGCATCGTGACACCTCCAAATTAATAGTAACAAGTTAGATGCATCTTCTAACTCACGCAAAAGTTATAATAACACAAACCGTCAGAAAATGCAACACTTTTTTTAATTTTTTTGAAAATTTATTTATCCTTGTATTTTGGATTAAAAAAACGTTTAATACGTGCTAAACACGGGCGCAAAAGTATAACAAAAACATACCTCAATGGGTAAGTCACCCTAATAAAACAAACATATAACTTGTACCTAAAATCTGTATCGCAATTATAAAACTTTTCACTCTTATAAACGCCTTTAAGAACACCTACAATTTTCTCATTGGTAACATTGTATTCATTGCGGTAAAGATTATCCCCTCTTATAACATAACCATCTGCTTTAACACGGATTATTCTATGTAATACAAGCTTGCCGTTATCCCCTTTATACAAAGGAACATCGTTCTTTTTGAGAGTTCTTTCAATAGGAGCGATAACTACCCTATCCTTACCGCTTTTAAGCAGCGGATACATACTTGTTCCTGAAAAATGGGAAATAATGATTTCGCCGTTGCCGAGAGCCTTAATGACATCATCATTCTGAAAATTCAGCATTACTCCAAAACCTCAGCTTCTAATAATTCCGAAACGAAGCTTTCAACACTTTTAACCAATATTTCCTTTTCCTGTTCGGGATAGATTTCGCTTAATTTTTCCACCAAAGCTTCCTTGGAAATTTCATTTTTTAGCAACCTGAAAATTTCAGCGCCTGTGGAATTCATTTTTAAAAAGCCTTTAAACTTTGCAGCATCGTCACCCACAGCGAGTGCTACGATGTTTCCCGCCACCTCGTTAATCACAAAATTATATTTAAGCTTCATTTTGTTTACTCCGTTTAAAGTAGATTAATGCCTAATTTCTTAGACTTGGCAATTTCCTTTTCGGGCCAAATAGAAACCTGTACCTCACCAATATGCGCTTT
>JAZONB010000097.1:0-2826 GCA_045654305.1 Acutalibacteraceae bacterium
TCCACTCCACATAATCGGCAGCCGTTCTTATCTCCTTATGGCAACGGCTTATCTTGCTATTTGCAAATAAATGTATTCTCGCTTTTTCCGGCATTACACTATACATTACCTTGCATTTGGAATTGCGGTACTCATCATAGGCCTGCTTGGCATTGTCGAGTATCTCCTTGTATTCTTTGTAAAGTTCTGCAAATGAAGATTCGCCGGTTTGCAAATACTGTTCAATGTGCCTGCGTATGATTGGCGCGGCAAATTCGCCGAAACTTACCTTGGGGGTGAAGGTATATGCAAATGCAGCGTTCTTCACTCCCTGCATAGCGGCAAGCAGCAGTTCTTGTATCGGTTTTCCGCACTTTTCGTACTCCTTGGTTATTGCTATAGCTCTATGGGCATTGAGCCAGCGTATTTGGTTTATTTCATAGCATCCCTCGTATGTTTCGTATATATATGCAGCATGTTCTTCTTCGCTCATCTCTTTAACCTGGTTCAAAGGCATGCGAGCACCCATACCGGGTGTGAAATCTTGAAATACATATAAGAGAAATCTCTCCTCACGTTCAATCAGCGGCTCTGTCTCTGCAATCTTTTTTATAAATTCATCGAGGTTGAAGTTCTTGCTTTTCAAGTGCTCAATGATATGGCCGGCCCCTCTGTTTGTAATACTTTTTGTTATCTTCAGTTGTCGCATAAGTCTAAAAGATGTAATTAATCAATTCCAATCGTCCTACGACCTATAACCCCATTCGTGCAATTTCACCGGTATTCCCCTTTTAAGGTTGACAATGAGATTGGGGAAAGGTTTGTGTTCCGTGGCTTTTACCGCTACATAACTTTGGGTTTTCTTACTTGTAATCCTTGAACCTCTCAACAAGCAGATAACAACAGTAATTCAGTTTTTTAGTATAAAGCTCATCAAGGAATTTTGTCATTTGCTTTGATGTCATTGCAGCTAAAGGCTTTGCAGTGTGCACATTGTAGATGGCAATTGTTGTGCTCTCTTTTTCCCTGATTTCGCAGTTCCAGGGCAATAATATCGGATTTTTCATCAGCAAGTCGCGTATTTCATTGGCAAAGGAAATGTCTCTTTCAACGCGAAAAGCCAATTTATACTCATTCCCAAAGAACATATTCCTTGCATTTATTCCTACAAATTCCAAACGGGCCTTTGCAAATTCTTTAAGCCCTATTTGCACTGTTCCGCAGTTGTTCCAGGCAACATTTCCGCGACATTCAACTCTCCATACCTTTTTCCACCACTTTTTCCACTGTCGGTTGAGTATATCGGCTGTGTTTTTTTTCAATTCACCAAAAGCAGCCTCTTCAATCATATCTTTTATGCTTTGGCTTACATTATAAATTGATTCTATCGCATCTACTTCCGAGTCGTTTTCTGTAACGAGATCTTTAAACATTTGCTCTCTTATTGTTGAAACTTCTTCGCAGAATGTGCAAACAGTATCGAATTGTTCCTCTGTCAGTCTCTTAATGCTATGATGTCCCACCAAACTATTCAGCAGTCTATATTCCTGTTTTTTTGAAGGGTTGCCCATCAGTTCGTTTGCGATGTTCACAATCTCCTTTTTTTCCATAATTTACTGTATTTATTTTTAGTTTTTATTTGCTTTTTTCTCAAGGAGCTCCTTTAAGGTTGTTCCGCAGTCATTGGTTTTTACAAAATCACCTTTTTGCTCGTCCCACTCGGCTTCGACAGTGCTGTTTAACGACTCTTGGGAAATGCGACGACCGCCCTTGAAATATTGCGCTGCGTCGAGCATTACGCGTGTACCTTTGTACTCCACAAAGCAAATTTCACCACCGGTTTTGGGGTTCTGGAGTGCTTTGGCTATGTATGTGGAAGCGTAACGTTTGCCGCTTTTGAATGTAAGGGTGTTGCCGTTGCGTTCATCGAGGCGGAAAAGTTCTGTCCTTGCAACATTTTTGGGAAGTCCTGTTTTTGCCAAATGCGATGGCAGTTCGCAATGATAAATGAGATTTTCACCGGCTACAAAAACTTTTGATTTGTTATTTTCCATAATGCTTTGTTTTTTATACGTTCACGTATAATATAGTAACTTTTTGAAAAATTTCGATTTTTTGAGTTGGTACCGATGAAAATAGTTCATATCGCATTGAAACACAATGCACTATGAATAGTTAAAAGTTGTTAATAAAAACGTGCCAATATCGGGGAGTAATATAGCAGTTGATCCAGCGTTCAAATGTCATTCTGCACGGCTCACCTTCACCTCTATCTCGCCATTCTTCACAGCCTTTAAAAGGGCAATGATTCGCTGTTCCTTTTCGTCGGTCATCAGTTCGTATGGGTATCCGTCGGTCTCGCTCTCGGGGAAATACTTGCCTTCGGCGTCGTTCTTCACATATATTTCGCAACCTGGTTCTTCGGCCTTGTAATAGATGCACAGGGTGGGGTATGTCTCTTTTAGTATTGTGTGCAGTTCGTAGCGGGGAGTCCACGCGCTCTCTATGGTGGTGCGCAACGTGTCGCCGGTGCGCTCCAATGATATCCAACCACCACGACAGTCCAATAAATCGGATGATTTCTTGCCCAATGCCTGTGCAAGGTCGTCCAAACCGTCCTTCTCCTGGTTCTGCAGGTTATTCATTGTGTTGTATAATGCGTTGAGTTCTCTCTCTTCGCCTTCGAATACATAATCAGTTGTGCAAATGTTTGGCATAATCGTATATGTTTTAATTTATACTTATAATATAGTAACTTTGGGTAAAAAATTCAAAAAATGGGGTAACTTTTTTTACTCACAGCTGTTTTTAAAGCATTTTGTCTATTCTTGCGGCAAGTTCGTCCAT
>JAZONB010000098.1:0-3405 GCA_045654305.1 Acutalibacteraceae bacterium
AGATTAAGATATAAGCGGTACGGCTGTACTGCCGTACCGCTAAATAAAATTATTAACGAAAATGGAGTGTATAAAAATTGTTTTATGTATTGACTATAAACCGTTTATGTGTTATAATAAACACAAATCATTTGGAGGTGAGTTAGAATATGAATATTGTAGGAGAACGACTAAAAGAACTTCGGGTAAACGCACGGTATTCTCAAAAGCAAATTGCAGAACAGTGCGAAACAACCCAAGTAACCATTGGCCGCTACGAAACAGGTGTTGCCGAGCCACCGCTGCAGAAACTCCTTTGGTATGCTGATTTCTTCGATGTGTCCCTTGACTACATTTTCGGAAGAACGGAAAACCCACAAGGTATGCAAAAATACCCGGCAATTAAATCCGCGCTTGCGAAAGATGGCGGTCTGGAAGCACTCATGGAAATGTGCTTTACCCCCGGCACCTCATTCAATGACAAACTGAAGGAGACCATTGCTCAGGTTCTTCAGGAGGTGAAGAACGAATGATTGGTGTTATTTACGCAAGATACTCCTCGGACAGTCAACGAGAGGAAAGCATCGAGGGTCAGCTTCGTGAATGCTATGCTTTTGCCGAGCGAGAAGGAATATCGATCTTTGATACTTACATTGACCGAGCCTTGTCTGCTAAGACGGATAACCGACCGCAATTTCAAAAGATGATCAAGGACAGTGCTAAGCAAAAATTCAACGTAGTCATCGTATGGAAGTTAGACCGCTTTGCGCGAAACCGCTTTGACTCTGCCCACTATAAAAGCGTACTGAAAAAGAACAAGGTCAAGGTAATATCCGCAACCGAGAATATATCCGAGGGTTCGGAAGGCATTCTGCTTGAATCGGTACTGGAAGGTATGGCAGAATACTACTCCGCAGAGCTTGCCGAAAAGGTCGGCAGAGGTATGACCGAGAATGCGCTGAAATGCAAGTTCAACGGCGGTACAGTTCCCATAGGATATACCATCAACAAGGATCAGCTATTTGAGGTGGATCCTGTCAAGGCACCCTATGTGGTACAAGCCTTTGAAGCTTACGCCAACGGCAAGACGATCAAGGAAATCAGGGATATGCTCAATGCCAAAGGGCTAACAACCTCTCTCGGTTCAAAAATCACCATCAACATCGTCACGGACATGTTAAAGAATCGACGGTACATTGGTGAATACAAATTCCGAAACATCGTCCAAAAGGATGGCATACCGAGAATCGTACCACAAGCATTATTTGACAAGGTGCAAGTTGAGCGTGAAAAGAACAAGAGAGCCACAGCAAGGCATAAAGCCGAGGATGACTACTTACTGACCACCAAACTGTTCTGCGGTAAATGCGGGCGTTATATGACCGGTGAAAGCGGTACAGGCCGAAGTGGAACGGTGCATCGATACTACAAATGCAACGGTGCCAAGTACAAACACACCTGTGACAAAAAGACGGTCAAAAAGGACTGGATTGAAAACATTGTCATCAAGTACACCCGTGAAATGATGATGAGCGATAACGTGCTTGAGGATATCGCCGGCATCGTATTTCGAAACTTTCAAAAAGAGAATCCTGTCATTCAGTTATTAAAGCAAAGGCTCAGCGAAACGGAAACAGCATTAAACAATCTACTCAGAGCAATAGAAGAAGGAATTATAACTTCAACCACAAAACAAAGAATGATTGAGTTGGAGCAGACAAGAGATGAGATTAAATTAAAGCTCATCAAGGAAGAAATGAAAAAGCCCACCATCACAAAAGAGGGCTTAGTATTATGGCTCAAGCATATTCAGAGCATGAGCTTAGAAACGAAGGAACACAAACAAAGACTGATTGACTGCTTTGTAAATGCCGTATATCTCTACGACGACAAATTGGTCATAACATTTAATTACAAGGAAGCAAGCAAAACCGTTACTCTAAAAGAGGTAAATGGTTCGATTATAGAATGCTCAGGTGCACCAAAAATCCGTCGACTTTTGTCGGCGGATTTTTTATTCAAGCCGATAGGCTTGGTATATCATCACGCTTTAGCGTGTATATCATCGCCGTAGGCGTATATCATCACACCGTAGGTGTGCATAGCTCTATCGGCTTGATGAGATACAGCGGCTTTGCCACTGATGATATGCAAAACTAAAGTTTTGATGATATGCAAGGCTTCGCCTTGATATTAAAACCCAGTATTTATGTGTTTCACATTCTCCAGTCAAATTTTACTGATTCAAAATCATTAAACAAACAAATAACATCTCTCCTTTCTTATTTGTTTTAATCATAAAATGGTGCGTGTTTACGCCAGAAAATATTGCAGTATTTTTATAGTTATGATATAATAAATAAAATGCTAGTTGGAGGTTATAAAAGTGAAAAAATTCTTGTCGTTATTCTTGTGTATAGTATTGTGTTTTGCTTGCTCAGCTTGTGGCGTTGATAACGAAACGTCGCAAAATGATTCAAACTCTAATGCCGATACTACTTCTACATTACTTATTGATCAAGAAGATGTAAAGATATCTTTTTGCGGAATAAGTCCGGACATCGGTGTAGGCGAGGGTATTTATTTGTTAGTAGAAAACTCTCGTACCGAAAGTATTATAGTCAACATTACCGAAGTATCATTTAACGATGTTATGCAAGCTGTAATACAGCCACAAATGCCCTTACATTTAACTTCTCCCGGTAAACAGTCAAAGCAACCTTTTGTGTTTTCGGGTGTAAAAGACTTAAACGGGAAAGCACAATTTAAGATTAAAGTGATGAATGAAAACTTCAAAGAGTTGTTTGTAAGTGATTTTGTAGAAGTGTCTTTTTGATGCAATTATTATTTCTGAAATGTGTTTTGAATACTTCAGTTAAACAGCCATTCAAAATAATTAATCAAATTTTCACATCTACCATTTTATAATATTGATTTTTTTGAAATTAAGAGTGTTAATCCATAGCAATTAAGAGATATGTACTGTTTTTGACTGCGAAAACCTAGTATTTATGCGGGTTTACGCTTGATTACTGTAACGCCACTTCGACCAGTCGAGTGCCTCGACACGCAATTCGCGTAGTTGAGGCACTTCTTTTTTATAATCTCAACCTCGCATTTAAGGTTAGCAAGAACACCTACACCAAAATTCCCAAGAACATAAAGTTCTTGGGATTTTTTTATTATTATCTATTACTTCTTCTCTCTTCACTAAAAAGTCTTGGAATTTTGAAATAAAAAGTAAGAAGTAAAAGTAAAGATGTTCGGTGTCTGCTCCGCGAACGGATTTACAGGATTTAGCAAAATGCAAATTTCAGTATTTTTTATGAACATAAATAATAATATGGTCGAATATTTCCGTTGAATTTTAGCATAAATGTAGAAAAAGAAAAAAAACTTGTTAATATGTACCATATATGTTAATAT
>JAZONB010000099.1:0-5360 GCA_045654305.1 Acutalibacteraceae bacterium
ACCTACCACTTGAACTCTCACAAAGCTTTCTTTCAGCATATTTTCCCATGCTTTGTAAAGGCTTTCACCTGTTATAGCCTCTACATCTTGGACAGTGCCGCATTTTGGCAAACCGTATGGCTCATCAGCATATATTTCCTCAATCAATCGCTTTTTTGCAAAGATTCTTTTTTCGCTGATTTCTCCTTTTATATGTTCAATGGCTTTGCGCTTTTCTCTTTTAAGGTCATCTTCCATAAAGGACTGATTTTGTATGTTGGGCTCGAAAATCATACCTAAGAGAAGTTCGCTTGCGGTTTTAACTAAAGATTCTTCTTCCAATGAAAAACGGTCGTTAATAACCGAAATCGTCATTTTGAGTAGCTGGTAATCACCGTATTTTTCGGCACTTGCATTAAGTCTGGCACCGTATAGTTTAGCAAGCTTATAATTGAGTTTTGAAAAATCGGGATATTTTTTACTGCAAGAGGTAAGTATAAAAGGTAGCAACGCATTAGCGGCAACCGTCTCTTTTTTGAGAGGTAAATAAAAATTATATGAAATAAGTGTGGTATTAAAACGATTGTTTTTTATAAACAAACCTTCAACACCTTTTTGTAAATTAATAATCTCTAAAGACATATAACAATTCCTTTCGAAAATTATATTAACAATTATATCATAAGTCACAATAAATTTACAACTAATAATTTGCAAAAATACATAGAGTATGTTAAAATATTACAATAGCCAAGTGAGGTGAGATAGGTGAAAAAACAAAGAAAACGCGGTATTCCGATACCTACGCATATTATTATTTCAGGGTTGGTTTTGGTTATACAGCTTGTGTTTATCACAACCGTTATTTATGATTTTACGGTAGCTTCCATCAGCGCATATACCTTGTCGGTCATTTTGGGTATTATAACTGTTATCGGTATAATTAACCGCAGGGGAAATCCCGACCATAAAATTTCTTGGATTGTATTTATTTTGGTGTTTCCTATTTTTGGTATCACTGTGTTTTTGCTTTTGGGCGGCGGACGGGTGTTGCCTCATATTAAAAAGAGAATTATCATATCTGATGCCAGATATAAGCATTATCTAAAGGATAAGGATGAGGTACTTGATTCCCTTAAATATTACGATATGCTTCATTCGCGTCAGGCAGAATATTTAATAAGAGAAAGCGGTTATCCTGTTTATAATAATTCTTCAACCGAATATTTTTCACCTGTCGAGGATTTAATGCCAAGACTTATAGAGGAACTGGAAAAGGCCGAAAAGTATATTTTCTTGGAGTTTTATATTTTGGCAGAGGGCCAAATGTGGGACCAAATTCACAAGGTACTTAAAAAGAAAGCTCGTGACGGGGTAGAGGTAAAGGTGATTTTTGATGATTTTGGCTCTATCAAACGCCAACATAGAGGCTTTGTTTCAAAGCTTAGGCAAGAGAAAATTGAGGTAGCAGTTTTTAATCCTATAAATCCTACAATGAATATATTTATGAATAATCGTAACCATCAAAAAATCATTGTTATTGATGGTAAAACTGCAATAACAGGTGGATTTAATATAGGGGATGAGTATGTTAACCTTATAGAACGCTTTGGATATTGGAAAGACTCTGGAATTATTATTAAAGGCGAGGCTGTAAAGAGTTTTCTTAGTCTTTTTTGTTCAATGTGGGAATTCTCTACCCGAAAGCGCGTAAATATGCGGAAATATATTGCGGAAACAAAAGTAACGGCAGAGGGTTTTGTCATTCCTTATTCTGATAACCCGCTTAATGACAAAAATCCTGCCGAGGGTATTTATTCGCAAATTCTTAATACTGCGCAAAAGTATGTTTATATTGCAACTCCGTATCTTATAATTGATAACGCAATGAAAAATAATCTGAGGATGGCGGCTAAATCAGGTATTGATGTAAGAATTGTGACACCGAATATACCTGATAAATGGTATGTTCATAATGTTACGCAGTACAATTATTTGGAATTGTTAGAGGCGGGAGTTAGAATTTATGAGTACACGCCTGGATTTATACATTCTAAAATATTTGTATCGGATGATAAGGTGGCAACTGTTGGTACTGTAAATATGGATTACCGAAGCTTTGTTTTCCATTTTGAATGTGGTGTGTGGATTTGCGACAGTGATACGGTTACCGATATAAAAGTAGATATGCAAAAGGTATTCGAGCAAAGCGAAGAAATCAAAATTGACCTTTGGAAAAAGCGTCCGTTACACAAAAGATTCATACAGGCGATTTTGCACGTTTTTGCTCCGTTTATGTAATTGACAATATTGTCAAAAGTTGATATAATGTTATAAAAGAAATCTTGTAAGGAGTTTTTGAAATGAAAGGCTTTTTTAAATTTTTAAGTTCTGTTATTGCTCTTTTCGGCGCAGTGGTTGGCGCACTTGCCATTTTTGATAAATTTTCTAATAAAAATCGTATTCAGGGTGATTATTTAGAGTGTAATGTTGGTGCTTGTAAAGAAGATGAAGAATAGTTAAAAAAGACGATACAAAAGTATCGTCTTTTTTGCTATCTTTTTCTTATTTTTCTGTAGGTTGATGGAGTGTGACCTGTTATTTTTTTAAATAGTTTAGAAAAGTAGTTAGGACTTTCAAAGGAAAGAATTTCTGAAATTGCGTTCACAGATGTATCGGTTTCTCTCAGCAGTTGTTTTGCTTTTTCTATCTTCATTTTATTGAAATATGCCATTATAGAGCTTCCGGTGCTTTTTTTGAACTGTTTAAAAATGTACGACCTGTTATAGTGCAAGGTTGAACAAATTTTTTCAACATTCAGATTTTCAAAAATGTGTTCTCTCATATAATCAATGACATGCTTTGAAATAAATTCTTCATAGTTGTCTTTTGAAAGGAAAATAGCCTCTGAATTGTTGTTTTCGGATTCCCCCCGCATTAGATTTATCAACAGAAGCTCAAGATAGTTCTTTATTAACTGCTGACCTCCTAAGGTAGGGGAGGAAAGCAGTTTCATTTTTTTAAGTTCGGGTGCAAACGGAGGAATATCGAAGGTTTTTTTACCTTCCTCAACTATTGCATATATAAACCGAAGTAAGCTTTTGTTAAGAGCCATTTTTCGACCTTCAAAAAAGTGGATAGCCTCGCTAATACATTCAAAGGAAATAACAATGATGTTTGGCGCGTGATTTCCGTCTGCTCTGAGAGAATGAATTTCGTTTGGTTTATGAAAAAGCACTTCGCCCTCTTTGAGTAAGATTTCCTTTTCGCCTGCTGTACATATTATATTTCCCTTTTCTGCGCAAACTAATTCCCAAAAATCGTGTGACTCGGTAGGTGTTACGAAATTTTTAGTTAATTCCAAAAAGTGAATTGTTATTATTTTGTTAATTACCAAAAGGTTTTCGATTTTATGTTTATAATACTTTTTTCCATAGTGTAATGGTATCATATTTTAAATAAATTGTCAATTTTTTCTGCAAAAATATATCAGTAGATTATTTTACTTATTTTGTGTAGTGTGCGACATTGTTTTTTAATATATATTGTTTTAAAATAATACTAGGCGAAAGCTGTATTTTTAGTTTAAGGAGTGAAATTGATGAGAGTATTAGCTATTGGATGCCATCCTGATGATGTGGAAGTCGGATGCTCAGGTACTCTGGCAAAATGTGTTAAAAGAGGCGATACAGTAATTGTGTGTCATGCCTCGACAGGAAATTTGGGTCATGTTGTAATACCGCCCGAAGAACTTATTAAAATTCGTGCTAACGAGGCGAAAAAAGCGGGTGCGCTTGCTGGAATAGAGGTAATATGTGCTGGCTTTAATGACCTTGAACTTTACGATAACAATAAAGAGGCAAGGGATAAGATTGTTGACGTTATTCGTTATGCCAATCCGGATGTTATCATAACACAAAACCCAGATGATTATATGCCCGACCATACCGCAATATCTCGTCTTGTATTTGACGCAAGTTTTGCGGCAACACTTCCGAATTACAAATATAAGGCGCATTTTAGCAACCCCGATAATCCGCCCGCAAAGCTTGTGCCGATATATTATATGGATCCGACAGCAGGTGTTAATTTTATACCTGAGATATTTGTTGATATTTCTGATGAAATTGATTTGAAACTCAAGATGCTTGAGTGTCACGAAAGTCAGCTTACTTGGATGCGTGACCACGATAATATCGATTTTGCGGATTTTGTTAAAACCTGCTCCCGTTTCAGAGGTTATCAATGCGGTGCAGAATATGCAGAAGGCTTCCGCACTTGTAAGGCGTATCTTAAAGGTACAACCAAACATTTATTACCATAATATGAAATTTTAATGTATATAGGAGGAAAATATTATGGATTTCTTATCTACAGTTAAGGGTAGTGCTCTAGAAGGATTTTATCCCGATGGTTGGGATTTTGCAAAAATTGATGCTTGCATTGATGCACCTGAAAAGGTTTGTGAGCGTCAGGCATTTTGGAATGACGAGTTCACTCCTATAAAATGTAAAGATTTAACCGAATTTGAGATTTACATGGGTCATGAAATTGCCTTAAAAATTAAACAGGCTGCCGATGAAAACAAGAAAATTGCCTTTATTTTACCCGTTGGTCCTATGGGTATGTATAAATGGGTAGTTTACTTTATAAAGGCTTGGAATGTTAAGTGTGACCGTGTGTATACCTTTAATATGGACGAGTGGAGCGATTCTGAGGGTAATACACTTTCTTCCGATAACCCAGGTTCATTCCAGTACACAATGGAGCGGGCTCTCTTTAATCCACTCGGCGAACTTACAGTTCCAGTGGCTCAGAGAAATTTTGCTACTAAAGAAAATTTGCCTACATACCCTGAAAAAATCAATGCTTTAAAGGCTGAGGGCGTTGAGCTTGTATTGGTTTACGGTATAGGCAGAATGTGTCATATTGCGTTCTGGGAGCCTACCTTTGCGGCTGATTATGCTTCTGCTGAGGAGTGGGAAAATGCACCCTATCGCATAGGCGCTAAAATCCATCCATTAACCGTTGAACAGAATGCTTTGACCAGCTTTAAGTCAAGAACAACCTTAGTTCCTTGCCGTGCAAATACAATCGGCCCCGGTTTGTTCTTAAAGGCTGATTATGCTATAGGCGGAGCGGACGGTATTTTAGGAAGAGGAATGCAGTGGCAGGGATTGTCCCTCTGGATGACATTACGTCACGGTAAAACTCCTTGGATAACATCTTCTTATATTCCAACTATTAAGGGTAAGCTGTTCTTTATGGAAGAATTAGCAGGTCCTTTAAATGCGGAGTGTAACTAATATGGCAGAACGTAAGGGAATTGCCATTGTAGGAACTGCTCTTGTTGATAAAATCAATGAGATTTCAGCGTATCC
>JAZONB010000100.1:0-2663 GCA_045654305.1 Acutalibacteraceae bacterium
AGAAGAGGGAGTGCTGTTTGAAAATTCTTTTACCTGCCAGCCTGTCTGCGGCCCTGCCCGCGCCTGCTTGCAGACAGGTCAGTTTGCAACTGAAAACCGTTGCTATTGGAATGGTATTGCTTTGAAAGAAGATACGAAAACCTTAGCCGATTATTTTAATGAAAACGGATATGATACAGCATATATCGGAAAATGGCATCTTGCTTCAGACCGTTATGCAGGTATCGGTGTTCATTGTGAAAAAACTGCGGTTCCACCTCAAAGACAAGGCGGTTATAAATATTGGCGTGCGGCAGATGTTCTGGAGTTTACCTCGCACGGTTATGACGGATATGTTTTTGACGGTAACGGCAATCAAATTGACTTTAAGGGTTACAGGGCGGATTGTATAAATGACTTTGCGGTTGAATATGTAAATAACCATAACGGCGAAAAGCCTTTTTTTATGTTTGTTTCGCAGCTTGAACCACACCACCAGAATGACAGCGGTCATTTTGAAGGGCCAATAGATAAAGTTGATGATTTCCGTGAATATCCTTTGCCGGAGGATTTAACATTTCTTAAGGGAAATTACAAAGAAGAGTATCCCGATTATCTTGCCGCTATTCATTCCCTTGATGAAAATGTCGGAAGACTTGTTAAAACCCTGAAGGATAAAGGACTGTATGATAATACGGTTATAGTTTACACAAGTGACCACGGGTGTCATTTTAAAACGCGAAATGACGAATACAAACGCAGCTGTCACGATTCGAGTATACATACGCCTCTTGTATTTGGTGGCGGAGCAGTAGATAAAGACGAGGTTATGAATTGTCTTGCCAGTCTTATCGACATTCCGCCTACACTACTGAGTCATGCAGAAATTGAGGTGCCGAAAGCTTATTCCGGGAACATTCTCCCGGTTAACAGGAAGGATGTTCCCGAAAGAGATTGTGTTTTTGTTCAAATCAGCGAATCACAGGTCGGCAGGGCAGTACGCACAAAGGATTGGAAGTATTCTGCCAGAGCACTCGGACCGGGAAATGCTAAACACAGCGCACTGGTTTATTATGATGATTTTTTATATGACCTGAAAAACGATCCTGCCGAAAGACATAACCTTGTAAATAATAAAAAACACCTTGATACTCTGCGAAAAATGAGAGGGTTGCTTGCAAGAGAAATGGTTAAAGCCGGTGAGAAAAAACCGATATTTTTCAAGCCCTTGAAAGTAAGAAGATTTTGATTTTATGCGATTTCAGATAATAATATATGGTGCATTCTGCAAGTGTCGGGAGAGCCCTGAAATGGTGTCAGGAAAGTCAAGGGTTCGATTTTAAATGCCTAAACCACAAAAAACACTTCTTCGGAAGTGTTTTTTTAATGAAATAAATTTCTGAAAGAATTTATAAAATATGTTACGGCTTATGGTGGGATTTCACTTGATGCGAAGTATCTGATTTCATAATCCGTACGCCAATAACGGGTGGCTGTTATAGAAAGATAAAAACGGTATCTGCCATACTGTTGTCATATAAGATTTCTTATAATATTGAATATTGCTATTCCAAGCACAAGCAATTGAACACAGTTGAATGCTTTTTCAACGGTTTTTTCACTGCATTTTTTGTTAAGTCCAGCACCGATAAATCCACCAAAAATCGCACCGATAATCATAAGTGGCGCAATTGACAGGTCAAAATTTGAAAAGCCCGTTGTGAGTGCCACTGTTGTAAGTTTTGAAATCTGTGCAAACAGAATTGTAACAAGCGAACACACTGTTGCTGTTTTTGTGTTCACAGAGAATAAGAAAATTATGAGTGCAACATTGATAGGACCGCCACCGATACCTAAAAATGATGAACAAACACCGAGAAAAACACCTACTGCAAGGGAAACAAATACGCCATCCCATTCCTTGCCTTTGATTTTTCGTTTGTTTTTCATATAAAGGAATACACACAGAACAAGTACCGTCAATACACAATTTTGCACAACGGTTACAACAGAGTTGGCATTAAATAAATTCACAATAAATGTGAGTAGTTTTTCACCTAAAAATCCACCTGCAACGGAGCCTATCCCCAACGGTATTGCATTTTTATATGGAATTTCTGTTTTGGCTTTAATCTGTTTCAGGACAGACACAATAGCCATCGAAAAGACAGTTATTGATGAAACAATACCAATGGTTTTCACATCATAATCACCTAAAACATCCATAAGTGGCTTGATGATTACGCCGCCACCCATTCCTGTAAGTGAACCTACAGTTGTAGCAAAAAGTGCTAACAGAAAATAGACAAAAAACTGCAAATAAACACCCCCATAAAGTCTTACTTTTAAAATTAATTATATCCCCCCGAACAAAACAAAAAGCAACGGCCGATGTAATTGCCAGTAGGACATGATAAATTATTATACTATTTTGTATAATTTAATTCAAGTGCAAAACAGAATAGATATACATACAGCCCTTATAATAGGACTTAAAAAAGACGAAAATACGGTTTCGTCCACTAAAATGAAATTTCGTCCAGCTGAGGTGGATTTTGTCCATTGAAATGCACTTTCGTCCAGTAAATCGCATTTTCGTCCATTAAAGTGCTTTTTCGTCCAGCTGGAATTTTTGTATCAAAATGGTACGCCAAGCACAATACCCGAAAACCCTTTATTTATAA
>JAZONB010000101.1:0-24212 GCA_045654305.1 Acutalibacteraceae bacterium
GCTGCGGGTTTCGGAACAAGAGTGTTGCCGTTTTCAAAAGCTTGTCCAAAGGAAATGCTTCCTATTGTTGATAAACCGGCTATTCAGTACATAGTTGAGGAAGCAGTGAAAGCCGGCATAACAGATATTTTAATCATCACAAACAGGGGTAAGGGAATAATTGAAGACCATTTTGATTACTCTGTTGAGCTTGAGGGTTTGCTTGAAAAAAGAGGCAACACCGCTGTTTTAGAAGAACTCAAAAAAACAGCTACCCTGGGTAATATTTATTTTCTTCGTCAAAAGATTGCAAGAGGTCTTGGCGATGCTGTGCTTAGAGCTAAGGAATTTGTTGGTGACGAGCCTTTTGCTGTACTTTACGGGGACGATGTAATAATTGGTGAAATTCCCGCAATTGGCGAGCTTTGTGAGGCTTACGAAAAATACGGCAAAAGCGTTGTTGGAATAAAAGAGGTTTCAGATGAACTGATAGTGAAATACAGTTCGCTTAAAGCTCAAAAAGTGGATGACAGAATTTTCGATGTCACTGATATGATAGAAAAACCGTCCTTAGAAACTAAATTTTCAAATTATTCAATTTTGGGACGCTGCGTTCTTGAAAGTGAAATTTTCGAAATTTTAGAAAGAACACCGCTAGGGGCTGGAAATGAGCTACAACTTACCGATGCAATGGCAGAAATTGCCCGCACAAAGGGTGTTATGGGTGTTGATTTTTCGGGAACCCGTTATGATATGGGAAACAAATTCGGAATTTTAAAAGCAAATATTGATGTAGGTCTCACGCATCCCGAAACAAAAGATGAACTGAAAAAATATATTAAAGAGTTAGCAGGAAGTCTTTAATGAGATACACTTCACTTTTTCTTGATTTGGATAATACTCTTCTTGATTTTTACAAGGCTGAGCAGATGGCAATAATAAAAACTTTAACGAAGTTTGAACTGCCAAATGACCGTGAAACACAAAAACTATATTCTGATATAAACCGTTCGTACTGGCAAAGCTTTGAGAGGGGAGAAATACCCAAAAATGCTATATTTGAAGGCAGATTTAAAACCCTGCTTTCCACTTTAAATGAAGAACGGGATGTCAAATTAATCTCCGAATTTTACTGCAAAAGTCTGAGCGAAGGCTACTATAAAATGGATGGTGCAGATGATGTGCTGACCTACCTTAAAGCTAAGGGTTACAAGCTTTATGCCACAACAAACGGTTTTGCTTTTACGCAGTATAACCGAATTGAAAAATCGGGCTTGGGAAAATATTTTGATAAGATTTTTGTTTCCGAGGATTTGAGGTTTCAAAAACCGGAAAAGGAATATTTCGAGGCATGTATTTCGCAAATATCCGAAAAGGACAGAACGAAAATTTTAGTAGTTGGTGACAGTCAAAGTTCAGATATTCTCGGCGGAATAAATGCGGAGCTTGACACGTGTTGGTTTAATTTAGAAAATGAATCACAAAAATATAAATCCAATTACGAAATCAAACACTTAAAAGAATTAAAAGATATACTGTAAGGAGGTGGAAAATATGGGCTTTAAAAAATGGATAGTATCTAATTATGATAAGGCGTTGGCAAAGGAGTTGGCAGAAGAATGTGATGTTGAGCCAATAGTTGCCTTAATTGCCTCTGCCAGAGGGTATACAGACCCAATGGATTTAGAACAGTTTTTAGATAACGAGCCTGTGTTTTCCAACCCTTATGAAATGGCGGATATAATGCTTGCCGCAGAAATAGTAAATGCCGCTGTTGAGGATAATGTTAAAATCGCAATTTACGGTGATTACGATTGTGACGGTGTTACTGCCACAGCACTTCTTTATAACTATTTGAGTTCCCGTAATGCCGATTGTGTTTATTATATTCCTGACCGATTCTCTGAAGGATACGGTATGAATAAACAGGCAATTAAGACCTTGGCTGAAGACGGGATTAAACTCATTTTGACCGTTGATAATGGTATTTCGGCTATTGATGAGGTGAATTACGCTAAAGAATTAGGCCTCGATGTTGTAATCACAGACCACCATTTGCCAAGGGAAACTTTGCCCTCGGCAGATGCCGTCGTTGACCCTCACAGAGCCGATTGTCCATCTGAATTCAAAGAAATATGCGGAGCCGAGGTGGCGTTTCGTCTTATTTGTGTTATGGAGAACAAGGAGCCTGAGGAATTACTGCCTTATTTTGCTGACATTTTAAGTGTTGCCGTAATGGCTGATATAATGCCGCTGACCGAGGAAAACCGCACTATCGTAAAATATGGAATAGAAAAACTTAAAACTGCTCCTATAACAGGACTTTCAGCACTTATTAGCGTTGCGGGATTAGAGCAAAAAAGCATAAATGCCTCGAAAATCGCATACGGAATTTGTCCGAGAATTAATGCTGCGGGCAGAATGGGTGATGCCGCGCGTGCGGTCGAGTTGCTGACTTGCGATAATATGATGACGGCACTTGGTATTGCGAATGAAATAGATGATGAAAATAGCTACCGTCAGCAGATTGAAAAGGATATAATCACTCAAGCTGTTTCCATAGTAGAGGCAAAGGGATATAACAATAACCGAGTGATAGTTTGCGAGGGCAAAGATTGGCATTCCGGAGTTGTTGGTATTGTGGCGGCTAAGGTTGCCGAAAAATACGGAAAACCAACAATTTTGCTGTCTCTTGACGGTGAGGGTAATGCACACGGCTCCGGCAGAAGCATCGAGGGGTTTCCGCTTTTCGAGGCTATAAACAGTTGTAGTGGCTATTTGGATAAATTCGGCGGACATTCTCAGGCGGCAGGTGTGAGCCTAAAGCAAGAGAATATAGAAGTTTTTCGCCGTTCAATAAATGAATTTGCCGATAATTTGGATTATATAGCACCCGTTTTGCATATAGATTGCCGTCTTAATGCTTCTGCACTCACGGTAGATTTAGCAACTGCTTTAAAGGTGTTAGAACCGTATGGGCCTAAAAACCCCGTGCCTGTTTTCGGGCTCTGGGGAGTAAAGCTTGAACGAATATCTTCTATTGGCGCAGGTAAGCATTTGCGTTTGCTTTTTAGCAGTAATATTAATAGCTTTACAGCCTTGCTTTTTGGGGTGACTGAAGAAGATTTTTGCTTTAATGTTGGGGATATTCTTGACCTTGCCGTTAGTGTTGAGGAAAATTTATACAAGGGCGAGTTAGGTTTAAGCGTACAGATAAAAGCTATCAGAAAAAACGGCACCAATGATGAAGATTTGTTTGGCAGTCTTGAATTATGGGAAAATTATTTATCAGAAAAGCAGTGTGATTTTGCTACGATTTGTCCTACAAGGGAACAGGTAGGAGAGGTCTATAAGTATCTTTTGCAAACACCTGCCAAGGAAGACAAAATAAAATACGCATTTATCAATAGCCTTAATGTAGGTAAAACACTAGCTTCTCTTAAAATTTTAGAAGAATTAGGACTTGTAACCAAAAATGAAAAGGGTTTTATTTTTGGCGTGAAAACAAGTGAGAAAACCGATTTGAGGCTATCTAAAACATATAAATTGCTTGGAAAGGGGGACTTAGAATGAACGCTGAGCAAACTCTGAACTATGAAGATTTGCTAAGTTGTATGGAAAGCTTTGGCTTAAAGTATAATTTGGAGCTAATAAAAAAAGCGTATGAGCTATGTGTTAAAGCGCATGAAGGACAAAAGCGCCGTTCTAATGAGGATTACTATATCCATCCCTTTAATGTAGCAAAAATTATTGTTTCTTTAGGACTCGACAGCGAGTCGATTGCCGCCGCTTTACTTCACGATGTTGTAGAGGATACCGAATATACCGACGCGGATATAAAACGCGAATTTGGAAATGAGGTAGCATTGTTGGTGGACGGTGTTACTAAAATCGGCCGTCTCAATTTCTCGTCCAAAGAACAGCAACAAGCAGAATCTTTGAGAAAAATGCTTATTGCTATGGGTAAGGATATAAGGGTTATCATAATCAAGCTTGCCGACCGTCTTCACAATATGAGAACAATTGACGCCATGCCTGAGCAAAAACAGCGTGATATTTCGGTTGAAACACTTGAAGTTTATGCGCCTATTGCTCATAGACTTGGTATCAGACCTGTGAAAGAGGAATTAGAGGACTTAGCAATTAAGCATCTAGACCCTATTGGTTATGAAGAAATAGAAAATCTGTTGGCTTTGAGAAAACCGCAACGGGAAGAGATTTTAGAGGAAATTAAACTTAATATTGCAAAAAGGCTAAAGGAAGAAATGCGTGACACCCAAATGACCTTCCAGAGCCGTGTAAAATCTATTCACGGAATCTACCGTAAAATGTATAATCAAGTCCGTGATTTTGATGAAATTTATGATATTTATGCTATCCGTATTATTACCGATACAGTAGCCAACTGCTACAATATTTTAGGTATTATGCATGATATGTTCCGTCCTATTCCGAATAGGTTTAAGGATTATATCTCTACACCAAAACCTAATATGTATCAGTCACTTCACACTACTGTTATAAGTCGTGCGGGTATACCGTTTGAAATTCAAATCAGAACGGCTGAAATGCACCATACCGCAGAATTCGGTATTGCGGCGCACTGGAAATATAAAGACGGCGTAAAAGAAAATAACAAGTCAATGGAAGAACGCCTTGCTTGGATTAGACAGATACTTGACAGTCAGGATGTCGCCAATGACCCGAGTGAAATAATAAGAAGTATTAAGGTTGACCTTTCCGAGGAGGATGTCTTTGCCGTTACTCCTAAGGGAGATGTTATAAATCTTCCTGTAGGCGCTACTGTTGTGGACTTTGCATTTGCGATACACTCGGCCGTAGGTACGAGAATGGTTGGTGCTAAGGTTGACGGTAAGATAGTACAAATCAACCATAAAATTAAGACGGGCGAGGTAATTGAAATATTAACCACCAATCAGGCAGGTCACGGACCGAGCCGAGATTGGCTTAATATTGCTGTCACATCGGGAGCCAAGGCTAAAATACGTTCTTGGTTTAAAAAGGAAAAACGGGAAGAAAATATTGCCGCAGGTAAGCTTGAGCTTGAGAGAGAACTGCGTAAAAATCAGATTAGTTTTGCTGACGGCGAATATGAAAAATATATTGAAGAACTGTCTAAAAAACTCAAATTTTCGGCACCCGATGAGTTTTACGCCGCTATCGGTTATGGCGGATTGCTGCTTTCTAAAATTGTCATCCGCATAAAGGAAGACCAAAACAAGAGAAATGCGGCGGCAAAGGTGGTTGGCGTTGTTCCTAAAAGTCAAACCCGCCGTTCAAAATCGAGCGAGGGTGTAATAATAGAGGGAATTGATAATTGCCTTATTAAGCTTTCAAAGTGCTGCGCACCATTACCGGGAGAAGATATTATCGGCTTTATCACAAGGGGACACGGAGTTTCTATTCATAAACGTGATTGTAACAATGTACCTCGCATTATTTCTGAAGCGGCTGAGCCTGAAAGATGGATTAACGCTTATTGGGATAATAGCGCTAAAGAAAGCTTTACTTCTACACTGCAAGCAATGTTTATTAACCGTGATGGCATAGTTATCGATGTTATGAATGCTATAAACAATATGCGCGTACCTGTTCACAGCATTAACGCAAAGGAGACGAAGGATGGTAACTGTACCGTTATTGTGACTGTTAGTGCTGAAAGTGTTGAACATTTAAAGAGCATTATCGCACGTCTTGAAAAAATACAAGGTGCTTACCATGTAGAAAGGATAAATCAGTAATGAAAGCAGTTATTCAGCGTGTTTCATCAGCCTCGGTTGAGGTTGATGGCAAAACAGTCGGAAGTTGCGAAAAAGGTTATATGATTTTGTTGGGCGCCGAAAACGGCGATACCGAAAGTGAGGCAGAACTACTTGCCCGTAAAACTGCAAACCTTAGAATTTTTTGTGACGAGAATGATAAAATGAATTTATCTATATTAGATGTTGGCGGTGAAATACTTTGTATTTCGCAATTCACCCTTTTGGCCGATGTTAAAAAGGGTAACAGACCGTCATTCATAAATGCATTAGAACCTACTGAGGCTAAAAGACTTTATGAATATTTTTGTCAGTGCCTTAGAAATTTAGGTGTAAAAAAGGTGGACGAGGGCGTTTTTGGAGGAGATATGAAGGTGTCGCTCATTAATGACGGCCCAGTCACTATCCTTTACGATACAGATATTTGGAGCCGTAAATAATGAAAATCACTTGCAATAATATATGGATGACCAATTGCTATTTTTTAGAAAGTGAAAATGCGGCAATAGTCATTGACCCCGGATATGAACGAGAGAGCATTTTGACATTTCTGAATAAAAATGAGGGAAAAGAAAGATTAATTCTTTTAACCCACGGACATTTCGACCATATCGGTGGTGCTGATTATTTAAGACAAAAAACCGGAGTAAAAATTGGTATAGGCGCTTTAGATGTTCCCGCTTTATCGGATGATGATTTAAACTGTGCTTATCTTTTCAAGAGAAAACTTGAGCCTTTTTCCGCAGATTATAAGTATCTTGACGATGACTTAATTAAGGTTGGGGACATCGAGTTAAAGGTAATTTTCACACCGGGACATACTGTTGGCGGAGTTTCATATTTGTGCGGTGATAATCTTTTCAGCGGTGATACATTGTTTAAAACTTCGGTGGGACGCACCGATTTTGCAGGCGGAAGCTTCGAAGAGTTAGAAAAGTCTATCAAAAAACTTTATACTTTACCCGATGAAACAGTTGTATATTCGGGCCACGGCGAGAGCAGTACCATAGGCTTTGAAAAGAAATATAATCCTTTTGTGAGAGCGTAATTTATGAATTTGTGTTTAGTAGGGCACGATTTTCGCTATGAGCTTGAAAAATTAGTGAGAATTTTTATGCCCTTCGAGAAAATTGAATTTTTTGATACAGCGGTTTTAGGTGAATGCTATGCAGTCACAATTCTCGAGGAAAATTTTGCCAAGGCTGAAATTAACATTTGGGGCAAAAAAGAATATTGCGAGCTAAAATTGCAAGAAAACTCGGGAAAAGAACAAGAATTAAGACTCGCCCTTTGTCTTTATGAGTGCTTTGTGAAGGTTACGGGGTATAAACCGCAATGGGGAATTTTAACGGGTGTAAGACCTGCTAAGCTTTATTCAAGACTTGTTGATTCTTGCGGACAAGAGTCTGCCGATGAATGGTTTAAAAACACCCTTATGGTAAGCGACAAAAAGCTAAGCCTTTGCAAGGATGCTGTAAAGGGCGAGGACGCCATAACCGCCTTGTCAAGAAATGACTCGTTTAGTCTTTATATATCGGTTCCGTTTTGTCCTACAAGGTGTTCGTACTGTTCCTTTGTGTCTCACTCGGTTGAGCATGCAAAAAAGCTTATACCTGAGTATGTCGACCTTTTATGCGAGGAGATAAAGGTGACAGGTAAAATTGCAAATCAGCTTGGATTAAGACTCGAAACGGTATACATAGGCGGAGGCACCCCAACAACCCTTTCGGCAGAACAGTTAACACTGGTTATGGATACTGTGAAAGATAACTTTGATTTAAATAATTTACGGGAATACACTGTTGAGGCGGGCAGACCTGATACCATAACACGGGAGAAACTTATTGCAATTAAAAACGGCGGTGCTACACGCATTAGCATAAATCCTCAGACTATGAATGATGCAGTTCTTGAAGTAATTGGAAGAAAGCATACCGCTTTGGAAACGACCCAATCCTTTAAGTTGGCAAGAGAGTTAGGCTTTTCTAATATAAATATGGATATTATCGCAGGACTGCCGAGTGACACTTTGGAAAGCTTTAAAGAAACCGTTAATAAAATCTTAGAACTCGACCCCGAAAGTGTAACGGTGCATTCTCTGTCTATGAAACGCTCTGCAACCTTAAGTAAAGAGGGGCGGCTACCCGAAATCGAAATTGGAATTGTTGCAGACCAAATGGTGGATTTTGCTAACAAAACCTTGTCACAGAGCGGCGTGGAGCCCTACTATATGTACCGACAGAGCAAGACTGTGGGAAACCTTGAAAATGTCGGTTACGCAAAGAAAGGCTTTGAATGTCTTTATAATGTTTACATTATGGATGAAACCCACACGATTCTTGCTTGCGGTGCTTCGGGAGTAACTAAGTTAAAGCAACCGAAAGGAAGCTATATTGAACGTATTTTTAATTTTAAATATCCTTATGAGTATATAAGCCGTTTTGAGGAAATCATTTCTCGCAAGGACGGTATAAATAAATTTTATAATAATTTTAAGGAGGAAATATAATGGAATTTTTTGAAAATGCTGTTAACAAGGCAAAGGATGTATTTGACGTGGTAGTCACAAAAACTGGGGAGGCTGTGACAACAGGTAAGCAAAAGCTTGATATTGCTACCTTGGAAAACAAGCTCGCTAAGGATTTTGAGAGACTTGGAAGAGCGTATTATGAAATCATAAAGGATAATGATGATATTGATGTTAAGTTTGCCAATATCAAGGCTTCCATTGTAGAAAAGCAGACCGAAATTTCTAAAATCAAAGAGGAAATGGGAAAATAATGAGCGAATTTAAAATCGGAATTATTGTTGCCGACGGTGATGAATACGAGCCCTTAGCGAGAAGAATTGAGAGCGGGGAATATGAAGAATATTCCTACCTTTCGCGCAAAGGTCATAAATTCGAGGTTTTAACACAAAACTCAAAAGCTACTGTAATATCGGTACTGTGCGGTATCGGTAAGGTTAATGCAGCTGTAATCGCGTCCCACTTTAAAACCATAGGCTGTGATATAATTTTGAATTACGGTTTATCGGGTGGAATAAGTGGTATTAAAAAGGGCGAATTAACCATAGCAACAGAGTTTATTGAACACGATTTCGACCTTTCGGGAATCGGTTATAAGCTTTGTGAAAAGCCTAATCAAAAATATATTTATAAATCGAGTGACCGATTAAATTCTCTTATGGAGGGATTTTTAAAGGACGCTAAAAAGGGAATTGCCGTTTCGGGTGACAGTTTCATTTGTGATGAAACTGTAAAACAAAGTATGAAAGAAAATTTTAATGCTATGTCCTGTGATATGGAAACGGCGGCTATTGCTTATGTGTGTGATTTTGGCAATATACCTTTTTTATCTCTCAGACAGGTTTCTGACGATGCGGGTGATGATGCCGGTACTAGTTACAGAGAAGTTATAGATAATTCCAAAATCGTCCTTTCGGATATAATTTTTGATTTTTTAAAGGTTATTATAGATTCTTATGAAGAATAAAGAACAAAATTTAACCCAAGCGGGAGCGGTTTTACTTTTTTCTGCAATAATTGTAAAGATAATCGGAGCGGTCTTTAAAATTCCGTTGTCTGCGGATTATATTTTAGGAGATTTAGGGTTTGGTTATTTTTCTTCTGTGTATGATTTATATATACCCGTATATACTCTGGCTTTATCAGGGTTTCCGGTAGCCATTGCTAAAATTGTTGCAGATTTTACCGCTATAAAGGATTATGAAAATGTCAAAAAGACATTTTTGCTTTCCTACAAGGTTTTACTATTCTTAGGGGTAATTGGTACTTTTGCATTTTTAAGTCTTATTCCGATTTTTTCGATGCAGAGTGAGGGCGGCTCGATTTATAGTTATTTAGTTGCGGCTGTGTCTGTGCTTTTTTGCTGTGTGATTTCGGTTTATAGGGGTTATTTTGAAGGCTTTAAAAATATGGTACCTACCGCTGTTTCAAGCATTATTGAGGCTTTGTGTAAGCTGTTTCTTGGTCTTAGCGGTGCATTTATTACAATGCGACTTACAAATGACCCTGCTATGTCTTCGACAGCAGCATTGGCAGGAATTACAGTTGGAAATATATTATCTTGTGTATACCTCAAATTAACTTTTAAACAGAATAATCATTTTACCGAAAAGATAAGTTTAAGAACTAAGGTATATGACAGTAATTTACTTAAAGACTTTATCGCTGTTCTTATACCTGTTGCAGTTGCCTCGCTTGCGGTGGGGATAACGGCGTTTATTGATTCTATAACCCTAATACCGCAGTTAAAGGCTTTGACGCAAACTCAGTCGGACGCTGAGATATTGCTAAAAGGAACACTTTACAGTAATATAAATCTATCAAAGATACCAACCTTGCTTTACGGCATAAAGGGCAAGGCTCATACTCTGTTTAATTTAGTTCCCACATTAACTGCATCTTTAGGGGTGGGCGCAGTTCCGCTAATTGCCGGGTGCTTTGCCGAAGGTGAAGCTAAGGAACTAAAAAGAAACATAAGTTTGTGCTTAAAATATTCAGCGGTTTTGTGTATGCCGATAGCTTTTGGTTTTATGTTTGTTGGCGGCGGTATTACAGAGTTGCTTTACGGTGCTAAATCTGCACAGCTTGGCGGCAAACTTTTGTCGCTTTACGGTGTTGCTGCGCTTTTTGGAGGAATTTCGGTTCCTTTAACTTCTGTTTTACAGGCAATAGGAAAACAAAAAAATGCACTTGTGAATATTGTTTTAGGTGTTATTGTCAAACTACTTTGCAATGTAATATTAACACCCATAATAAGTGTTAACATTTATTCGGCCGCAATAGGAACAGCTTGTTGTTTTGTAGTTGTGTTTGTATTAAATATAGTTTGTTTGATAAAGAATATGGGTGTTTGTTTTGATATTTCCGCTTGTCTTTTTAAACCCCTTTTTGCCTCGGTTTTATGCGGTTTTACAGCATATATAACGAGACTTTTCACGGGCGAATTCAAATGGATGACGATAGTGTCAATAGCAGTGGCGGGAGTTGTATATTTTGCGCTTTTATTCCTTTTTAGGATAATTAAAAAAAGTGAACTCGCCGAAATGCTGAAATAATAGAAATATTTTCATATTTTATAGCAAAATTTTCATAACTTTAAGAATAATGACTAAAATATGTTGCTTTTTGGCATGAAGTATGGTAAAAATAAATAGTACATTTGATGTGCGAAGGATTATATGTAAACGAGTTTTCGTTTAAAAATTTTATGGAGGTTCTTAAAATGAACAAAACTGAATTAGTTGCTGCAATTGCCGATAAGGCAGGTATTGCTAAGAAGGACGCAGAAAAGGCTCTTGCTGCTTTTGTTGACACCGTTTCCGGTGAGCTCAAAGCAGGCGGAAAAATCCAGCTCGTAGGCTTCGGTACTTTCGAAGTACGCGCTCGTGCTGCAAGAACTGGTAAAAACCCCAGAACAGGTGAGAAGATTGCTATCGCTGCTTCTAAGAATCCTGTATTCAAGGCTGGTAAAGCTTTAAAAGATGCTATAAACTAAAAGTTTTAAGCCGTCCTTTTTAGGACGGCTTGAATTTTGGAGATAATTATGAGATTAGATAAATACCTAAAGGTATCTCGTATTATAAAACGCCGTACAGTTGCAAATGAGGCGTGCGATGCAGGCAGAGTTATAGTAAACGGAAAGGTCGCCCGTGCTTCATACGATGTAAAGATTGGCGATATAATTGAGATTTCCTTTGGCTCAAGGAATTTTAAGGCTCAGGTCACAGCAGTCAATGAAACTGTTAGAAAAGATGATGCTGTGAGCCTATATACAGTTTTGTAAAACCGCAGTAATGCGGTTTTTTGCATATATAACAGCCGATTCTAATATATTTTAAGAGAAGCATATATTAGGGGGAATGGCTGTGGAAGAAAGCATCCGTAAGAGTCATAATTTAATTTTAGAAGACCGCAAAAAATTCACATTAACGGGTGTTAAGGATGTTTTATCTTTTGATGAAAATACTATAATGCTTGAAACGGATTTAGGGAAGCTTGCTGTTAAGGGTGAAGATTTGAAGCTCGGTCAATTCGATACCCAAAAGGGCGATGTGAGCGGTATGGGCAAGATTTATGCCGTTGTTTATACTCAAGATGAACCAAGCGGTGGATTTTTATCCCGTTTGTTTAAATAATTATGTGGGAAATTAGCAATACACTTCAACTTTTATCCTTTGCCCGTGCGTTACTGCTTGGTGTAATAATATGTTTGGCGTATGATATTCTAAGGGTATACAGAAAGGTATATGATTTTTCACGCATAGGAATATTTTTTCAGGATGTTCTATTTTCGGTTTTATCGGCATTTGTTGTGTTTTTGTTTTTATTGGGCGTGACAAACGGTGAGATGAGAGGATATGTCTTTTTAGGGTTGTGTATGGGATTTGTCTTTTCAAGGCTTTCCTTGTCCCGTATATGGTTTGTATTATTGAAGTGGATTTTTTCTAAGATAAAAACGGTATTTTACTTAGTTTCGAGTGGTATATATAGGACTTTTGATAAAATAGAGGCTTATGTGTCAACTTTTTTTAAAAAAAGCCTTAAAACGATAAAAAAACTCTTGAAAACACAAGGTAAAATGTTGTATACTAAGGGCAAAAGAAAAGATAGGGGCGGTGTGAATGAAACGAAAACCCAAAAAGAATAAAAGTATTATTCTTCGCCTTTTTGTGCTACTCGTTTGCGGTTATTTCACCATCACCCTGGGAAGCCTTTGGGGTAGCCTTAACGATAGTTTAAAAGAACTTGAAACCTTGAAGGCACAGCTTGCTGCCGAGGAAAATGAGGTTAAAGAACTAAGGGCTTTATTAGAGGCAGAGTCCGATACTCCGCTAATAGAAAAAGCGGCGAGAGAGCGACTAGGCTTCGTTTACTCGGACGAGCAGATATTTATTGATATATCAGGTGACTGATTTGGCATTTCTTAATTTTGAGGAGGATTTCTTTTTCTTATGGATTTAGCAGTAGGGCAAATAGTTGAGGGTAAAATCACCGGTATTACGGCATTTGGTGTTTTTATCGGTTTTGGTGACGGTAAGTCGGGTTTGGTACATATTTCGGAGGTTGCTCGTTCCTATGTTAACGATATAAATGATTTCGTAAAAGTAGGAGACCAAGTAAAGGCCAAAATTTTAAATATTGGTGAGGATGGTAAAATTTCGCTTAGTATTAAGCGTGCTTTGGAACCCGAGAAAAAGGAACCGAGAGAACGTCGTGAGAAGCGGACTGTGGAAGCTCCTAAACCGGATAATTCTTTTGTTTGGACACCTAAAAAGAGTGAATCTGCAAGCTTTGAAGAAATGATGAGCCGCTTTAAACAAACAAGTGATGAGAAGTTTTCCGATTTAAAAAGAAAAAATCCGGAGGCTAAGCGTTCAAAACGCGGCGCTATGAAATAATTAAAAATCAGACGGAACAGCAAAAGCCTTGTTCCGTCTTTTAATTGGGGTGAAAAAGTGATTAGGGAAATAGACGTAAAAGAGATTACCGAGGTTGTAAAGGAACTCTGCATATCAGCAAACAAAACTTTGCCAAAGGACATTGTTAATAAAATCATTGATGCAAAAAAAACTGAAAAGAACAACCGTGCAAAGAGTATATTATGTGATATGGAAAAGAATATTGATATCTCTGCTCAAAATTGTTTACCCCTTTGTCAGGATACGGGAATGGCGGTTGTCTTTTTAGAAGTGGGACAGGATGTGCATTTCACGGGCGGACTTTTAAATGATGCTGTGAATGAGGGTGTACGCCAAGGTTATGAAGAAGGACTGCTTCGTAAATCTGTTGTTGCAGACCCAATTAACCGTGTAAATACAAACGATAATACACCCGCAGTAATTCATACCGAGTTTGTAGCGGGGGATAAGGTAAATATTACCGTAGCACCAAAAGGGTTTGGTAGTGAGAATATGAGTGGGGTAAAAATGCTCACTCCGTTTGACGGTTATGAGGGTGTTAAAAAAGCAGTTTTGCAGATTGTCAAAGATGCTTCTAATAACCCTTGCCCTCCTATGGTTGTAGGCGTTGGTATCGGCGGAGATTTTGAACAATGCGCTCTGCTTTCAAAAAAGGCTCTTTGCCGAAGCACCGATATTAGAAACAGTGCTGAGCTTTATAAAAGAATGGAAAATGAGCTTTTAGAAGAAATAAATGCTTTGAATATAGGCCCTCAAGGTTTTGGGGGAAATACTACAGCCTTGGCGGTTAATATAGAAACTGCACCAACCCATATTGCGGGACTTCCCGTTGCTGTAAATATTGGTTGTCATATAACAAGGCATGCGACAAGAGAGATATGATATGGATAAAATTAATTTAGTAGCACCCTGTCTTTTCGGGGTAGAGAGTGTTGCGGCGGACGAATTTCGCCGTATGGGTTTTGAAGATATAGTAACAGAAAACGGCAGAGTATTGCTGTCGGGTGACAGCAATATGCTTGCCCGTGCTAATATTTGCTCCCGCTTTGCCGAGAGGATTTTAATCAATGTGGGAACTTTTACAGCAACCACATTTACCGAGCTTTTTGACGGTGTTAAAGCGCTTGAGTGGGAAAGGTATATCGGTAGGGATGATGCGTTTCCTGTTAACGGTTGGAGTATTAATTCTAAGCTTTTTAGTATTCCCGACTGTCAGTCTATAATCAAAAAGGCTGTTGTTGAGAGGCTGAAACTTAAATATAAAATAAACTATTTTGCTGAAACTGGACCTGAATACAAAATCCGTTTTTCAATTATGAAGGACAAGGTTACTATGATGATAGATACCTCTGGTGATGGACTTCATAAAAGAGGGTACAGACGTAATTCGAATGACGCTCCCATAAAAGAAACCCTTGCCGCGTCAATGTGTGATTTAGCAAGAATTTATCCCGATACAAAGCTCTTTGACCCCTTTTGCGGCAGCGGTACAATTCTTATTGAGGCAGCTTTGATGGCGAAAAATATAGCGCCTGGACTAAGAAGATATTTTGCTGCCGAGCGTTTTGGATTTTTAGATGATAAGATATGGCGTGAAGAACGCACCCGTGCGCAGGATTTAATAAGACCTACTGTTGATTTTGAGGCACAAGGTTTCGATATCGATAAAAATGCGGTGGAACTCACCTTGGAGAATGCTAAAAAAGCAGGGGTAGAAAAGTATGTTAAGGCGACATTCGGTGATGTAAGGAATTTCACACCGCCAAATGAAAGATGCCTTGTTATCACAAATCCGCCCTATGGTGAAAGGCTTTTAGACGTTAAGGCGGCTGAGGAGCTTTATAGTGTTATGGGTGAACGCTTCATTCAAGGTGATGGGCAGAAATACTATGTAATCAGCCCTCACGATATGTTTGAAGATTTTTACGGCAAAAAGGCCGACAAACGCCGCAAGCTTTATAACGGTATGATTAAAGCTCAGTTGTTTATGTATTTTAAAGGGAAATGATTATTAGCAAAAAGTAAAAAACCAAGGACTTTATGTCCTTGGTTTTTTGTTGAGCAATCGTATAACACTTAAACTCACGTCACGGGGTACAAATTTTAGATTTGCACAAACTTGGACGGATTGGGTGCCGAGCCTCTCGGCTGGTGGAGATGGCGGGAATTGAACCCGCGTCCGAAAATCTATTCATACAGGCGTCTCCGAGTGCAGATGCTCTTTTAAATTCCCGTTATGCCCGCCGAGCATCAGGCTGGCATATTGGATAAGTCCCTAAGTCGTGACGGCAAAGGGGACACTCTGCCGTTCATGTTCACCGCTAAAATGACACCCTAGTCGGCTCGCGGTAAGTCCGATTCGGATGAGCTGCCAAAATTAGGCAGCTAAAGCAACTTTATTGTTGTTAGTTAATTTTTAATTGCGGATTTTAAAGCGGTCCCGCACCGCTACTCGCTTCCCATACTGCAAAATCCCCGTCGAAACCTTTACATCCCCATAATAATTAACGGTTTTGCTCTTTTAATGCTCTGTCAATAGCTCTGTCAGCATCACGCTTTGCGGCAGTTTCACGCTTATCGTGAAGCTTTTTACCTTTACATAAGCCTAACTGCACCTTTACAAGTGAGCCTTTAAAGTAGAGTGATAACGGAACTAATGCCATACCTTCCTGTTTAACAGTGCCGAGTAACCTCATAATTTCACGCTTATGCAGTAACAATTTTCTGTTACGGGCAGGCGGTTTATTAAAAATATTGCCGTGCTCATAGGGGCTTATATGCATCTGTTTAATAATCATTTCGCCGTCATCAACACTGCACCAAGCGTCTTTCAAATTAACTCCGCCCTGTCTGATAGACTTAACCTCAGTACCTGAAAGGGCAATTCCACACTCAAGGCTTTCAATGACAAAGTATTCGTGAAAAGCCTTTTTGTTTGTAGTAATATTTTTAATATTTTCCACAAAATCACTCCTTTCAAATTTTACCATAATCTTTGCAGAAAAAAGGTCGAAAAAAAGGTGCCGATACAAAAGTAAAGGCACCGTTTTCCGTTTTACCGATATGTTAATTAGTCTTCGGCAATAGCCTCTACAGGACAACCTGCTGCACATGCGCCACAGCTAATGCAAGTATCTGCATTAATCTCGAATTGAGTATCACCCTCGGAAATAGCCTCAACAGGGCAAGCGCCGGCACAAGCACCACAGCTGATGCAAGCGTCAGAAATTTTATAAGCCATTAAAAACACCTCCATAATACGGATTTTGAAGCTTTTAACTTACAATAGATATTGTAACATAATTTAAAGAAAAAGCAAGGAAAATATTAAATTTAAATGTAAAATTCAAAATTTAGTCATTTTCTGTAGCTTTTTGGTGATTTTTTCCTTTATATCCTAAAAATTTAACCTCGTCACGGTGCACCTTGAAAGGTACGGAATCAATATCGGTCAATTTAACAATTAAGTTGCCGCTTATCATATTACAGTCAATAACGGTAGCTTTACCATCACGGGTGCTTACTAATGCACCAACCTTTGGTGTAAATGAGGACAAATGTTCGTAAGCATCTTGCTCATACTTTAGGCAACACATAAGTCTGCCACAACTACCTGAAACCTTTGCGGGATTAAGTGACAAGCCTTGTTCCTTAGCCATTTTTATAGAAACTGCCTCGAAATCGTTAAGGAATTGCTTACAGCAATAGGGCTGACCGCAAATACCGATACCACCTAGCATTTTAGCTTCGTCTCTTACTCCGATTTGTCTTAGCTCAATTCTGGTGTGGAACTCGCTTGCCAAATCCTTTACAAGCTCTCTAAAATCAACCCTGTTGTCAGCAGTGAAATAAAACACTATCTGACTGGCATCAAAAGAGTATTCAACCTTAGTCAGCTTCATTTCGAGCCCGTGTTCAGCAATCTTCTTTTCGCAAATTTTGAAAGCCTCTGCTTCTTTTTTGCGGTTTTCCTCTATTTTTTCATAATCCTTTTGGTTGGCAAAGCGAAGCATTTTGCGAAGCGGCTGAACAATTTTATCATCAGGTACCGTATGGTTGCCCTGACTGACAGTTGCCATTTCTTTGCCTTTTTGCATTTCAACGATAATTTTATCGCCTGTTTTAACATCATTTCCTGCGGGGTCAAAGTAGTATTCCTTGCCGCTGTTTTTGAATTTGATGGATACAACCTCTGTCATATATATCTCCGTTCTGTATTGATTAACTTATATGCTTTTTTGCCGCAGCTACAAGGTCTGCGAAAAGGAGCGGTAAATTAATGTTTGTTACAAGACTTTTTTCCAATAATAAAAGCTTGTCATAGAATTTTGAAAGGGAAGAAGCCATAAGTGATTTTGGATTCTTTTTAATTTCTTCTACAACATAAATCTTTAAATCTCTAAAAAGGTTTGCGGTTTCAATCCTATTCTTTTCAAAAGGAATAAGGATATTCAGCATACCCCATTGGTCGCCTCTTAAAGCTGACTGTAAGAACTCTTTTGCAAGGTGGGAAGTTTTAGCGTCAGAATTGCCCTTTAAAATCTCCAAAGCCTTGCCAATATTATTTCTTGTATCCTTAAGGGCGTTTATAATATCATCGTTTTGATAACTTGTATTAGAGGATATATAGTCAAGCGCCTCTTCACTTGTAGGAACATTCAAAGAAAAAGCAACGCAGCGTGAAATAACAGTTGTTAAAAGCGAAGCCTTGCTTTCGGCAATGAGGATAAAAAATGTACTTTGCGGAGGCTCCTCTAATACCTTTAAAAGGGCGTTCTGAGATTCCTCATTAAGTGTATCGGCATAGTCAATGATAAAAACCTTCGCATTTGCTGTATGCGGTTTTATATAGGCGTTTGTTTTCAACTGCCTTATTTGCTTTACCGATATACTCTTTTTTCCTTCTTCGGGAATGAGTACAGTAATATCGGGGTGGTTGCTGTCGTTTGCTAAATGACAGTTATGGCAATTAAAACAAGGGATTTTATCGCCATCGCACACAACTGCGGTGCTAAGGTATGCGGCAAGGGTATGCCTGCCTGTACCTACATCTCCGTCAATTAAAATAGCATGGGGGAGATGGCGCTCTTTAAGTGCATTTTCTATTGAAATACAAATTTTACTGTTTCCTGCAAGCGGAAAACTCATATCACAAAACCAACCTTTTTCATAGCCTTGAAATAGGTTTTACGCGCAATTTTTTCAGCCCTCATTGAACCTTGTCTGTAAAGCTCTTCAAGTTTTGCTTTGTCTTTAATTATCTCATCATAACGAGCTTTGATAGGAGCCAATTCATCAGCAACGGCTTCACCAACGGCAAGTTTAAATTCGCCGTAACCTTTACCGTCAAATTCCTTTTCGATTTCTTCGATAGTTTTTCCTGTAACGGCTGAATATATAGTTATAAGGTTAGATATACCGGGTTTTGCATCACTGAATTTAACCGAAGCGTCAGAGTCGGGAACGGCTCTTTTGAATTTGCGGATAATTGTATCTCTGTCATCAAGAATAGCAACCCAAGCGTTTGGGTTATCGTCAGATTTAGACATCTTCTTAGTTGGGTCCTGAAGTGACATTACTCTCGCACCGGTTTTTGGAATATAAGGCTCTGGTATTGTGAAAACATCACCGTATTTATTGTTAAATCTCACTGCAATATCACGTGCAATTTCAAGGTGCTGCTTTTGGTCGGCACCCACAGGCACAAAATCGGGTTGATACAGCAAGATATCAGCTGCCATAAGTACAGGGTAGGAGAAAAGACCTACATTTACATTTTCAGGGTGTTTAGCAGACTTATCCTTAAACTGTGTCATTCTTGACATTTCGCCGAATTGTGTATTACAAGACAAAAGCCACGAAAGAGCTGTGTGCTCAGGCACGTGTGACTGAATGAAAACAGTGTGCTTTTCAGGGTCAAGACCCAATGCCAAAAGCAATGCATAGGTCGAGAGAATTTGTTGTTTTAACTTTTGCGGCTCTTGGCGGACTGTTATTGCATGAAGGTCAGCTACCGCAAAGGTGCAGTCAAACTCGTCCTGCATTTTAATCCAGTTTTTCAGAGCGCCTAAATAATTACCGAGGGTGAGCATACCGCTTGGTTGGATACAGCTCAAAACCCTTTTTTTATTTTCACTAATATTTTGTTCGCACATTGAAATCAAATCCTTAAAAAGAATAAAGTTATTGTAACATAAAAAGGTGTGTTTTACAAGTATTATTCAGTATGGGTATTATTGTTTGAAAACTCAATCATTTCACGAAGTAGGGTATAAAGTACGGCGGCGGTGGGCACAGCAACCAATGCACCTAAAACCCCGCCTATATTACCGCCGACCATAACAGCGCTTACAACCAAAACACCCGGAAGTCCTACCGCTTTTCCTACAACTCTTGGGTAAATAAGGTTACCTTCTAACTGTTGAAGGATAAGAAGGTAAACAACAAACAAAACAGCCTTTAGTGGGTCGGTGATAACAATTAGCATAAAGCCTATAATAGCGCCCACTGCAGAACCTACTATCGGTACCAATGCTGTTACAGACACTAAAACAGAAATAATCAGAGCGTTCGGCAAACGGAATATTGTCATACCTAAGAAACACAAAACTCCCAATATTAACGCTTCCATAAGCTGACCGCCGATAAAACGGGAAAATAGTTCGTTAGTTTTAGAAGAAATATGATAAATAAATCCTGTTGTTTTGGGCTTTAAAAATGAATTGAAAACACGCTTGACAAAGCTGCCAATTTTTTCTTTTTGTGCCAATACATAAATGGAAATAACAAGGCTGAAAATAGTGTCAAAAACACCTGAAAATACAGAGGTGGTAATGTTAAATGCACTGCCTACAATTTTATCAGACGAACCCGAAATCCAACTTATAATGCTGTTTGCGGCAGATTTCCAATTTATCTTAATATCAGGAAGTAATGTTTGCTGAATATTAAAGCGTTCAAGTAAATTTTCTGTCCAGTTTTTAACATCAAGTACAAAGGCAGGCATTTTTTCTGCTAAATATGTGATAGTTTCGATTATGTCAGGGATAATTACAACAATAACCAGAAAAACCAAGCCAAAGGCTAAAAGATAGGTTAGAATAAGACAAATCGGTCTTTTGAGCTTTAGAACGAAAGGCTTCTTTGCTTTATCCCAAAACTTAAACACCTTGTTTTCAAGTGCCGAAAGCAAAATGTTTAAAACAAATGCAATGCAAAGGGCGGCGATTATCGGAGAAAAAACTTTTATAACCTTTCCAAACCCCGAAATAACCAGTCCAAAGTTTTGGAAGGCGGCAAAAATAAGTGCTCCGAAAAATATTATAAGCAATATCTTTTTAATATTTTTAGAATTAAGTTCCATACTCGGCTCCTAAAAAAACAGACTTGGCGTAAAACACCAAGTCTATTATAATACAATTTTTAAGTTTAGTAAACAAAATTCTTTATTTTTTATTTCTTATTAGGAAAAATCTTGTTAAGAAGAACGGTAACAATTACTATAATGCCGATTACCGCGAAAATACTGAGCATTCCAACAACAAGAAATTCTAAACTTTCAGCCATATTTGCAGTTGAAAAAAATGTCTTTAATAAATTCATAGTATTCCTTACCTTTCCTAATTTAAGCGAAATATCCTAAAATCAAACCGCCGGCAATAACCGAAGCTATCTGACCCGAAACATTTACGCCGATTGAGTGCATGAGAAGGAAGTTTTGAGGGTCTTCTTTAAGTCCCATTTTATGAACAACACGGCCTGACATTGGGAATGCACTGATACCTGCGGCGCCAATCATAGGATTGATTTTCTTGGACTTTGGTAAGAAAATATTAACAATTTTAGCAAATACAACACCGAATGCAGTGTCGAAAATAAATGCAAAGAGTCCAAGACCGAGAATTAGCAAGGTTTGAGGACGTAAGAATTCACCGGCTTCCATACGGCAAGCAATAGTGATACCGAGGAAAATTGTGATAAGATTTGCAAGTACATTCTGAGCAGTATCAGAAAGAGAGTTAAGCACTCCGCACTCACGGATAAGGTTACCGAACATAAGGAAGCCTACGAGGGAAACCGATTCGGGAGCAACGATTCCTGCAATAGCTGTGATAACGATGGGGAAGAGAATCTTAGTGAGCTTAGAAACGCTTTTTGGTGAGTAAGCCATACGGATGCGGCGTTCTTTCTTAGTGGTAAGCGCTTTAATAACAGGAGGCTGAATAATGGGTACTAAAGCCATATAGGAGTAAGCCGCAACCATTATAGCGCCTGTGATTTCACTCTTGGGACCTAAAAGCTCGTTAGCAACAACGATAGCGGTAGGACCGTCGGCAGCACCAATAATACCTATTGAAGCGGCTTCTTTAATATCAAAGAAGAAAGAAGCAACAAAAAGGGTGAAGAAAATACCAAACTGAGCTGCAGCACCGAAAATCATTAGTTTAGGATTTGATAACAGCGGGCCAAAGTCAATCATGGCGCCGATGCCTATGAAAAGAATAAGGGGGAATAATTCGTTGGCGATACCTGCGTTAAACAGGGTTGTCAACGCGCCCTCCTCACCGATAGCGCCGGAAAAGGGAATGTTAACAAGTATGGTACCAAAACCCATTGGAAGAAGTAGGGTTGGCTCCATATCAAACTTAACAGCTAAGAAGATAAGCAAACCGCCTATTAACCACATTACTATATGCTGCCAAGTAAGGGCGCCCATGCTTTCGAAAAGGAAATCGAATTTTTGTAGAATGTCCATTTTAAAAACCTTTCTTTTTGAAATTTGTGTTTAGGGATAAAAAAAGACTTATGCTCATAGAGGCATAAGTCTTGCTATTTAATGCAAATGCGGGGGTTACCCCCGAAATGACGCAATTTGCAACGGCAAAAAGCCGTTAGCTACTCCCTTAACCTAATAGATAATAACACAATAAACTTAAAAATTCAAGAATAAATTGCCAAAAATAAAAACTGTCTTTTTTTCGTTGACTTTATGACTCCTTTAAGGTAAAATGTTTATTAGTAAATATTACATAAGGAGAATTTTATGAAACCTGTTTATAAACGACTTCTTTTAAAGCTTAGCGGCGAGGTGCTTGCGGGCGAAAAGGGTACCGGAATTGATTTTGAAAAGGTATTGGATGTTTGCAAAAGAGTAAAGCAATGTGTTGATATGGGAGTTCAGGTTGCCATTGTTGTAGGCGGCGGAAATTTCTGGCGTGGAAGAAGCTCCGGCAAAATGGACAGAACAAGAGCTGACCATATGGGTATGCTCGCAACTTCTATTAACTCTTTGGCTTTGGCTGATGCATTAGAACAGTTGGGTGTAACTGCCAGGGTACAGACTGCTATTGAAATGCGTCAAATTGCTGAGCCGTATATCAGAAACAAGGCTGTACGCCATCTCGAAAAGGGCAGGGTTGTTATTTTCGGTTGCGGAACAGGTAACCCATTCTTCTCTACCGATACTGCTGCGGCTTTGCGCGCTGCAGAAATCGGCGCAGACGTTATCTTTAAGGCAACTAATGTTGACGGCGTTTACGACAGCGACCCGAAACTAAATCCCGATGCTAAAAAGTATGACACTCTTTCTCATCTTGAGGTTTTAAAGCAGGGTCTTCATGTTATGGACAGCACCGCTGCTTCCCTTTGTATGGATAACGGAATTGAAATCTTGGTATTCAACCTTGATAATCCCGATAATATCGTTGCCGCTGTTACAGGCGCAACAATCGGTACAGTAGTTAAGTAAGGAGAATTTTTATGAACGAGTTAATCAAGAACACCGAAGAAAAAATGAGCAAAACTATCTCTGTTTTGGAGAGAGATTATAAATCTATTAGAGCGGGCAGAGCAAATGCATCTGTGCTTGACAGAATCACTGTTGATTATTATGGAGCGCCAACTCCTATTCATCAGATGGCGGCTGTGTCAACACCTGAACCCCGTGTTTTGATGATTCAGCCTTGGGATGCAACCACCATTAAAGATATAGAAAAGGCAATTTTGATTTCTGATATTGGTATTAATCCTCAAAACGATGGCAGAGTTATCCGTCTTTCTTTCCCACCTCTTACCGAGGAACGCCGTAAGGAAATTGTTAAAGATGTTAAAAAGCTTGCCGAGGATAACAAGGTTGCTATCCGTAACACAAGAAGAGATGCTATTGAAAAGTTAAAGTCTCTTAAAAAGGCAAACACCATAACAGAGGATGATATGGCTAATGGTGAAAAGAAAATTCAGAATTTGACCGATAAGGCTTGCAAAGAAATCGACGAGTTGGCTTCTGTTAAGGAAAAGGAAATTCTTGATATTTAATTATTTAAAGGCTCGATGTTGACATCGAGCCTAAATTCACATTAGGGTGATGAAAATGGCTTTTTTAAAAAAAAGAATTGAAAACAGGGTTTTGCCTGAGCATATTGCTATAATTATGGACGGAAACGGCAGATGGGCAAAAAAGCGTTCACTACCGAGAACTGCCGGTCATGTTGCGGGTGCTAAAACCTTTAAAAACATTGCTCGTTATTGCAATAAAATCGGACTTAAATATTTAACGGTTTATGCCTTTTCAACCGAAAACTGGAAAAGACCCCAGTCTGAGGTTGAAGGCATAATGAATCTGCTTCGAGATTATCTTAGGGATGCAGAGAATTTTAAGGACGAAAATATCAAGGTTAACTTTATCGGCGACCGCACACCTTTGGCAGATGATATTAAGGCTTTGATGACAAAAAATGAGGAAGGCTCAAAAAATGCTACGGGACTTACCCTTAATATTGCAATTAACTACGGCGGCAGAGATGAAATAACCAACGCTGTTAAAAAAATTATTGCTTCGGGTGTTAAACCTGAAGATGTGACCGAAGATGTCATTAGTGATAATTTGTATACGGCTGGTATACCTGACCCTGACTTCATCATAAGGCCGAGTGGAGAATTCAGACTTTCGAATTATCTTATTTGGCAGTCGGCTTACGCAGAATATTGGTTTTCGGATATATTGTGGCC